>JAFGVO010000051.1 GCA_016937935.1 Deltaproteobacteria bacterium
CAAATATGAGTGGTGACAGTAAAAAAAATCTTGTTGTCAGAATTACAGAAGCAGCTGTTATATCAAGTGCTGCCCAGGAGGTTTTAACCCTGGCAAGGTCAAGAGATGCATCTCTTGTTGAAATTGGAAACGCAATATCTAAAGAACCATCTTTGGCTGCAGAGTTGTTGAGAATTGCAAATAGCCCCTTTTTTGGCAGGAGTGGACGAATTAAAACTCTCCCGGATGCTCTCATGCTTATCGGGCTTAATGAAATTTATAATATGGCATCTGCAATGGCTATGATGGCCGCGTTTAGTGATGATGATGATCTGCTTGAAGAGTTCAGATTAAAAGCATTGATTGCAGCTACTATTGCAAGAATTATTTCTAAAAAAACAAAAACTATCGATCAGTCTACTGCATTTACTGCAGGGCTGCTCTGTTATATTGGAAGCGCCGGATGTATTTCAATAGATGGTGAAACATATAAAGAGATTCTGGCAGAAGCAAAAAAAAGTGATAATTACGGTGCAGAGGTTGAACGACTTGAAGTAGAGAGATACGGGATGACCAGCAGGCAGATTGGTGGCGAAATGCTAATCAGGAACAGATTGCCTGAGGAGCTTGTAAATGCTGTTTCTGCAGGGGATGATGCTTTTAACTCCGATGCTGATGAATTACAGCGGCTTGTTCAATTTTCACGAATGGCTGCATCTAACATCCTTGAATGTTCGAATATTTCAGAGATCCATGATATTAAAGTGGATTACGTGGAAATGATAAAAACAGCCTTTGGGGAAGATGCAGATATTGAGCAATATTTTGATATTGTGATAGATGCATTTCATAGCGGACAGAAATATATCGATGGTACTTTAAAGGTTTTTAATTCCTGATTTTGAAATTATGGAGATAAAAAAATTACTCGGTTCCAGAAATGGTAAAGTTTCTAATGATTAATCTGTTTATTGATGCGGCACACATATTTCTGGTAATAAATCTGAAAGTTGTTTTTTCAAAATTACAGTCACCTGTTGTAAAATTTTCTGCTGTAGTCGCTTGATTATTCTGTGGTGCTTCAAATTTTTCCCAAATATCAAACCATGAGGTTCCGTCGCCACATTGAAGCACAAGACTTGCAAGACTACCAGTATCTCCTAAGCAGTTTTTCCAGATATTATCCACACCATATCCAAATGAAATGTCAATTGTCTGACAGGCGGCAAATTCAAGCAGTGGTGAAACAAGCGCATTGGCTTCTGCTTCATTATCAGGGATACCGGCGTTTAGCGTAATATCTAAATAGCCCTCGTTGTATAGATATGGCCAGGAACAGGAGTGTACCCAGCCGCCAAGGGTCCAACCCAAATCACCGGTAGAACCTGTACATTGTCCCACCCCATTGTCCCACGGATAAGAATAGTCTTTTTCACCGATAGCACATGAAAATGGTGAACATAATCCATTTAGACAGTTTAAACCTTGCGCGGCACAATCGGTTACGGTTTCGGTATATCCGCATTGAGGTGTGCCGGAACTATCATCACAAGCACCCGGGTTACTGTAGTGGGTTGAATTAAAGCTGGTATCGCAAGAAGGAGAAGGGGGTAAATCGCAATCATCACAGTATGCATCTGTTGCGTCAGCAAAGCAGGTCTGGCCTGATGTACATATTGCAAGATCTGTCCATATGGGATTGCTGATTACTGCACATGTTCCTGACTGGCAACTGTTGCCGGAAACCTGTTTTTGAGGGTTACCAGTGCAGTCTGTTGCACTGCATCTGTAATAAGTTGTGGATGTTCCGCAAGTTGTTCCATCACTCATATTACGTTCTTCGCATGTTCCGCTTCCATCACACTGATCCGCCAGTGTGCATTCATTTACAGTGCCGCTTCCGCATGCTGTTCCTGATGGCTGAATTCGCTCATTGCAATTTCCATTACCATCACAGCTGTCTGCCTTGTCACAATCTGTTGAGGTTGGAACTCCGCAGGCAGTTAATGCTGTTACAAAATTATCAAGACATAATCCGTTACCGTCACATATGTCAGGGTTGTCGCATTCAGAGGCTGTGGTATCACCACATGGGGAACCTCCTGTTTTAAACCCTCCTGATGCACAGACTCCCGAGCCATTACAGGTGCCATCTTCCAGACAGTCATTTACAGCACTGCTGCATACTGTGGTTGTATCAGATTCATAGTTTGGAAGACATGTGCCGCTGCCATTACAAGTGTCTTTATGATCGCAAGGGCTTTCTGCCTGGCTTCCACATGCTGTGTTTACTGGTACATAAACATTTAAAGGACATGCACCTTTACCATCGCATTTTTCTTCAATATCGCAATCATTATTGTTAGTTCCTCTGCACACAATAGTTGCCGGTTCGTAATTTGGAAGGCAGTTTCCACTGCTGTCGCAACTGTCAGGATTGTCGCAGATTGTATCACTTCCGCTTCCGCACGCAGTTCCAGGGGTTACCAGTCTGTCATCGCAGTTACCGTTTCCATCGCAGCTGTCCGCTTTATCACAGTCGCTTACAGAATCATCTCCGCAGGATGTAAGTGCGGCCACATAATTATCCTGACATATACCTTTGCCGTCACAGCTGTCTGCATTGTCACATTCATTAGAAGTAGTGTCTCCACATGAAAAACCCGAAGGAAGAAAGTTATCAAGACAGTTTCCTGAGCTGTCACATTTGTTTGGTTTGTCACACTCATTATCAGTCTGATCACCACATACAGTTCCCGCATTTGCAAATGCAGTTCCCGAACATCCGCCGCTTCCGTCGCATGTTCCTTCAAGAACACATTCATTATCAGAACCAGCGCATACTATTCCTGCAGCTTTGTCATTTTTAAGGCACGTTCCACTGCCGTCACAGTAATCCGGTTCAGAACAGTCTGTTGCATCGTCACCACATTTTGCAAATTCAGGTTTAAGGGCATCTTCCGGACAATTCCCGGAACCGTCGCAAAATTCAACAGCATCACAATCATTGCCATTATCTCCACGGCATTCAACTGAAGTTGAAGAAATGTTTGTCACGCATGTACCGCTGCCATCACATTTATCAGCCGGGTTGCATATAGTATCTGTGGTATCTCCACATATTGTATCTGCAATTACAAAATTTTCCTGACAAGTCCCTTTGCCGTCACAGCTGTTTTTATTATCGCATTCACCTTCACTCTGATCTCCGCAAGGTGTATCAACGGCGGCAATATTTTTATCGCAGGTTCCAGCACCGTCACAAACGTCAGCGTGATCGCACTCATTGTCGGTGGTGTCACCGCAAGGGGTGCCTTGAGGCATTAAATTGTCAATGCATTTTCCATTTCCATCGCAAATATCAGATCCGTCACACTCATATGCAGCATAATCACCGCATTGAGTTCCCTCATTTACAAATGTATCATCAGGGCAAAGAGGGGAGGAACCATCGCATTTTTCCTCCACATCACATGTTCCGGTTTTAGCCCTGCAAATGGCATCAGCTGCAGCGACTTTATCATCGGGGCATGCAGTTGAAGTACCATCGCATTTTTCAGCAATATCACAATCTCCTGCTGCCTCACGGCAGATTGAATTTGATGGCATAACGGTGCATGTTCCTTCAAATCCGTCAACATTACACGCTTCGCATTCATTATCGCAGGAAGTATTACAGCAGTATCCGTCAACGCAGAAGCCATCCTTACCGCATTTTTCAGCACTGTTTTCTGCTGTACACTGTGCAAGATCTGAATCACTTTCAGTGTCACCTGCATCAGAGTCTGAATCACTGTCAGAGTCTGTATCTGTGTCAGTATCTCCAATTGACGATGAATCATTATTTGAATCTGTTTCTGTATATTCATCAGTACTGCCGGATCCGGAGCTTATGGTTGCTTCTGCGCAGGCGACTGAAATTATTGATAGGATTAAAATAAATAGTTTTTTGATTTTTATGGAATTAATGATTTGCATGGGACATTCCTTCAAATTTGTTTAAAATACAATTACTATGTAATTATACAGTATATTTATATATTAGATATAAGAAATTATATATTTTACGAACATTTATCTATAAAATATCAATTCTGGACAATTGGGAGTAAATATTGATAGTTTCTGAACTATGAATGGTAATAAACCTCAAGGCATATTGTTTTTAATGCTTCTTTTTTGTGTAACTACTTTTTTTAGTCTGATTGTTTTATCAACGGATAATGATGGTTCATCAACAGATAATTTTGAAAATATCTGTACTGAAGATATTGATATTGCTATGGCACAGCTGGCAGAGCCCCAAACTGGAATCTTTTACGACCTGCCTAAAGCTGACAAAAAATACAAGGAAGGTTTTGGCTCAATTAAAATGAATGGGGTTGAGGCCCCGGTTGTTTCACTTTTTAATGTACACACAAAAGAGATACTGCCAATTTTTGAAAAACCGACAGTTTCTGAAAAAAAAATAAGTTATTTTCTCAGAAGCAGAGGGTTTGGATTTATGACTGAGATTGATTATAGATTGATTGATACTGTAGCAAAGGTTGCAAAACAGTTTAAAGTTTTAAGAATAGAAGTTGTGTCCGGATATCGTTCAGATAAATTTAATAATCTTCTTGCCAAGAAAGGGAGGCATGTTGCTTTAAAAAGCAGACATGTAAAAGGGGAGGCTATTGATATCAGGCTTGACGGTGTTAATGTTATGGATGTTAGAAAGTGGCTTCTGTTAAATTTTGAAGGAGGGATCGGAACCTACCCAAATGATAATTTTATTCATATTGATGTGGGGCCCAAAAGGTCATGGTACGGAAATTGAAAAAAAATAAAAGTGATAGAAAAGTTTCTGAAAAATTAAATATTAAAGCCGTTTTATATGTTTTAACATTAATGCTTTTTGTTTTTTTTATACTTTTTTTCTCTTTTGCATTTAAAGATGGAATGACTCATTTTGCAAAAGGGGAGGCTGCTATAGTTTCACCAGATTTTATTGCAGATAAAAACAGTGCAAAGAAAATTGATGATTTCAGATTAAAAGATATAAATGGTGATTTAGTCAGCTTCAGTCAGTTTAATTCTGTAGATGTAATTGTGTTAAATATATGGTCTGCAGGATGTCCAGTTTGCAGAGAGGAAATTCCTTCTATTACAGAACTTGATAGACGACTTAAAAAAGAGAAAAATATTACCCTGATTACAATTGCAATTGCAGATAGTTTTGAAGATGTTTCAACATATTTCCCTGCAGGATCTAATTTGAGAATTCTTTTTGATGGAAAGGATAGAGTTGGGTTTGGTATTTTTGGAACCAGTCAATATCCTGAAACATTTATCCTGGACAAACAGAGAAGAGTAAGGGCCAGATTTGACGGAAAAAGAGATTGGCATTCGGATGCCTTTATTGGTTATCTCAAAACTTTTTTATAGGTTTCAAGGGTTAATTATAAGAAAAAGGTTTTTATAAATTATGAGAAATGCAAGGAGAAGATTGAGAGGAAGTGGAAAAGGTTCGAGGAACAGTATTCCAAGGCAGCAGGTTCTTGAATTTTTAGAAAAAAATAAGACCGAACATTTTTCTGCGGCAAAAATTTTTGAAGCTCTCATTGTTGGAGGTAAGCAGATTGGTATTGCATCAGTATACAGGAATCTTGAACTCCTGAGCTCTCTAGGTGTTATCAGGAAGGTTAATCTTGGAAGTGGAGAGGCTGTATATCAATATGCTGATGAGAAGAGATGTCACTGGCATTTGGTGTGGCCCGATAAAGTTGATGATATTGAGCCTGATAATGAACTTGTTGAAATGCTTGATGCTGTAAGAGATTCTCTTTCAAAAAAATACGGAGTTGATGTTAAAGATACAGTGCTTAATTTTTTTGTGGATTTAAAAGAGGATGACTAAATATGACTGATTCCGAAGTAAGACCATATAAATTTGTTGTGAGAATAAAAGATGAATTGTGTACAGGTTGCGAAAACTGTCTTCCTTTGTGTCCGTATCTTGCAATGAAGAATATTGGGAATCGTGTTTATGTACTTGAGGAAAAATGCAGAGGTTGTGTAAGATGCCTTCCAGCCTGTCCTGAAGAGGCAATCTATCCGGTCAAAATTTATCTGGACTAATCACTTTTAAGAACCAGAATTAAAATTGGAATTTCTCCAAGTTTAATTTTTGCTATCTTTATATCTGTAGATTCTTTTACATAGAGTTTTCCATGCATAAACATTGGCAGACCAAGATTTACATTTGCATGATCGCTCATGATATTTTTTACCTGGCCTCCAAGAATATTTACAATCTCACTTATGGCATCAGCAACTTCATCTTCTTCAAGATCAGGCTCATCGGGTTCCATCCCCATTAGCGCCCTTGCCACAAGCATGGAGTTTTCAGGAGAAGCACCAATCCCCACCTGCACGGCAGTTTCTTCTCCAACAAGAGCGATGTATGCGGCCTCTTCATTATCTGGAAGCTTAGTTATTTCTTCAATAAATGTAGCTTCATCCATTCCAAGCATTGTTGTTGCCAGCTCTTTAGATGCTTCTAAAACTGCATCCAGCCACTGTGATGCGGATGTGCCGTTACTCATGAGAGTATTCCTCCCAGTTCAGATTTAAATGTGTCGGCGGTAAATGGTTTGGATATTAAAAATAGAGCCCCGTTTTCTGCGGCAATCTGTCTCATTTCTGCCGTACCTTCAGATGTTACAAATCCGAAGTTGACTTTAATTCCTTCTGCATTTACAGCTTTTAGAAATTCAAGTCCGTTCATTTCTGGCATGTTCCAGTCACATAATACTAAATTGGGGACAGAGGTTTTAACTGATTCAAGTCCTTCAAGACCATTATTGGCTTCCAAAATTTCAGCATCACCGTACCCCGCCTGCCTCAAAGTTCGCTTAACTATCATTCTCATTGTTTTACTGTCATCTACTATGAGTATTTTCATTTCGTTATTCCTTTCCCTGTTACTTGACAGGTAAAATAAACAAACTTGTTTCGGATATTGTAACGGGATATTCGAAATAAAATTAACAAGCTATGAATAATTTTTTAAAAAAAGTTAAATTTTTATTGAACAGTAAAAAGATTTTTTTAAGCCCTTAAAAAAGTTTAACTCCAACCGATTAAATATATATGAAGTTGTAGTTCAAACTTAAGATAGTTTTATATTATGAATGAAAAAGAAACCAGTTCATTGGATTTTGATGTTTCAATCAGCAAAAAAGCTGTTAAAGCTCAGTGGCGTAAAGAGACTGGTCATAGATTTTTAACTGCAGACTGTATTGTTGCAGTAAGAAGTCACGAAAAATATAAAGGTGGACAACGTCTTATTGATCATAACAGAAAAAAGAGACCTTCTGTTGGGTTTGTTTTTGAATCTGCTGTTTTGCTTACTCCGGGAACATTAATAGAAATTGATATCAAATTTATTGATAACAGCCCTGTGTATCGAACTGTTGGTGTTGTTGCCTGGATTGATGAAAATAACCGTAACGAAAAAAATAACAGGGAAAATAATTTAATTTTTGATGTTGGAGTCTCCATATTATGGATGAGTAAACCAGGGTTGAGAAATAGTCTCGCACCTCCTCCTCCTGTAAAGTCAGATTTAGACAATCGAGTTGATGAAAGAGTTGAAAATTCTTTAAAGCCAGCTGTTCCTGAAGATAATTCTCTTCCTGTTGATGATTTTATGCCTGAGACAAACATCAGTGCACCATTACCTGTAAGTAATGATTTTACAAATAATAAAACAATGATTAGTGACAGTGGTAATCAGGCTGAGAATATAAGTTCTGAAATTCCTTTAAGTGAAAGTAATGACAGTAAAGATGATAAAAAAGGAAAAGATTCTGTTTATCCGGAAACACCTGAGGCCTTAGTTGGAATAATGCCAACAGCTTCAGGAATATCAGAACTCCTTGAAGGTCTCCTTGGAGAGGAGATAGAGGTTAAAGAATCTGAAACACTTATTTTGAAAACTGACAATATCTCTATTTCTGGAGAATATGAAGAAGATGACGGAACTATTGCTGCCTACATCTTATTATCCTTTGAACTGGGTGTAATGATGGGTGCTGCATTGTCGATGATTCCTAAAGGCACTGTGACTGATGAGATTGAAAACAGTAAATTAAATGATGAGGTAAGAGACAACCTTCATGAGATTTTAAATATTGCCGCATCCCTATTAAATAACTCTGATAAAGCTCATCATAAATTCACCAGAATGGGTTTATCGATCAACGAGGATATTGATGCTGAACTTCAAAATAATATTGAGAATGCTGTCAGCAGGAGAGATTTTACTGTTTCAATACCTGGATATGGTGATGGAGTTATGAGTTATATTCTTTTAGGTAACAGGGACTAGTAATGACGATAACTATGGATAAATCTGAAATAACTATGGGTGATAACGTTGTAAATGCTGACTTGTTTACTGGAGTTTTTAACAAAGCTCAGATGATAATTCTAATATTGAATACTGACGGTACAATAGTAGACTTCAATCCGTTTTTATTAAAGTTGACCGGTTATACAGAAGATGAGGTTAAAGGTCAAAACTGGTTTGATATGTTTATTTCCAAAGAAATAAAGTCCAGACTTAGTGATGTCTTTAATTATACCAATAACAAAGGTGAGACGGACAGGGTTGTAAATGATATCTTTTCAAAAGATGGAAGTGTTCTTTCCGTTGAGTGGGCCAATATATCAATTAAAGATAAATCCGGAAATCAGCAGATACTCTCTCTTGGTATTGATATTACTAAAAGAATTGAATATGAGAAATTGCTTGTTGATAATAGAAATTCCCTAGAGCAATTAGTAAGTGAGAGAACAAAAGATTTAGAAGAAGTATATTATTCAAGTGTTGAAAGTGAAAACAGATATAGAAAACTTATTGAAAATCTCGATGTTGGAATTATAATTTTTTCAAAGACATTAATAGTTGATAAATGGAATCAGGCTGCTTTGGATATTTTGGGCTTTACACCTGAAGAGATGACTGCGATTGATTTTATAAGCAATCCATTAACTTTTTACTCTGAAGATGGCCGGGTTCTTTTTTCTGAGGAATTACCTTTTTTTATAGCAAGTCAAAAAAAGGCGCCGGTTAAAAATATTATTGTGGGTGCATCGAGCAGGATTTCAAAAAATATGAAATGGCTGCAGA
>JAFGVO010000052.1 GCA_016937935.1 Deltaproteobacteria bacterium
GAAAAATCCCATGAAATTATAAATTCAAAAAATAAATGACTGTTTAAAGCTGAATTTGAGTCCAAATTTTAAATAAAACAAACTGCAGGGGCTAAAAGAGATGTGAAATCAACAGATTAGCCTCCGTCCGGAATTGGTCCGGAATTGGTCTAAAATGCTGTGCCCGTTGTTTTCTTCTCTGTCGTAGATTGAGTTTATTTGCACTCATATCTTAATATCTATTTATGCAATTATTTATAGAAATCGCTTTTGTCTAAGAATCATATCTGCAATTACAAGTGATGCCATGCTTTCCACAATTGGTACTGCTCTTGGAACAACACATGGATCATGTCTTCCTTTTGCACTTAATGTTACATTCTCACCTTTAAAAGTTACAGTTTTTTGCTCCATACCAATTGTTGCCGGAGGTTTAAATGCCACCCTGAAAAAGATATCCTCACCATTGGATATTCCCCCCTGAATTCCTCCGCTGTTATTTGAAGAAGTCCTTAATTTTCCATCTGTCATTAAAAATGGATCATTATGTATTGAACCTCTCATTTTTGTTCCTTCAAAACCAGACCCGATTTCAAACCCTTTTGTTGCAGGAATTGAGAGCATGGCCTGGGCAAGGGATGCCTCAAGTTTATCAAATACAGGTTCACCAAGACCTGCAGGTACATTTCTGCAAACACAGGTGACAACTCCTCCAACAGAATCTTTAAGTTCTTTTAACTCTTCAATGTAGGTGATCATTTTATCTGCTGCTTTAATATCGGGGCATCTCACAGCATTTGTCTCAACATTTTCCCTTGTAATACTTTTAAGATCAACAGAGCCGCTTTTTACATCACCAACAGAATCAACATAGGCAACAATCTCAATACCATACTTGTCAAGAATTTTTTGAGCCAGTGCACCGGCAGCAACTCTGCCGATTGTCTCCCTCGCACTTGAACGTCCTCCGCCACTTGAAGCTCTAATTCCATATTTGGTCTGATATGTAAAATCCGCATGAGATGGACGGGGGATATCAGCCATTTCACTATAGTCACCAGGCTTTTGATCTCGATTATTAACAATCATCGCTATGGGAGTGCCAAGGGTTAATCCATTTTCAACCCCGGATAATATTATAACAGAATCTTTTTCATCCCTTGGAGTACTTAAAGCACTCTGACCTGGACGTCTTCTTGTAAGCTGGGGCTGGATATCCTCTTCAGATAATTCAATTCCGGAAGGACATCCGTCAACAACAACCCCTACGGATTTGCAATGGGACTCTCCAAAAGTTGTTATTTTAAAAATTGTTCCAAATGTGCTGGACACGTCAGTTCCTTTCCATAGTTAACTATGAACTTATAATTCAATAGACTCTATAACTTTTTTTGCTGTTTCAAGGGGGCTCAAATCACTATTTTCAATAATTAAATCTGCAATTTTAAGATATTCGGGTTCAATTTTTGAAAGAGCTGCGGACACTTCTAATTCTTTTTCGTGGCCATCCATATAAGCGGGCAGTCCTTTGGAAATCGTCATTCTTTTATATATAACATCTGGATCCGTTTTAAGATAGACCACTTTTCCAAGTTCTATTAAAAGTTTCAGATTTTCTTCAAGCCTGACCACTCCGCCCCCTGTTGATAAAACAAAGCTATGGCAACATTGAAGACTTTTAAGAGCTCTGCTCTCAAGTTTTCTAAAAAATAATTCACCATAAACTTCATAAATAACACGGCATTTAAGATTTTCACCCTTTTCCTTAAAAAATATATCTTCAACAATATCATCAAGGTCTTTAAATTCTCTATTGGTAATGAGACTTAATTGCATGCCGGCAGCACTTTTTCCGCAAGAGGTAAAACCGATAAAAATTATGTTTTCATTAATTTCTTTCAATGTGGAGAACTCTTTTTTTAAAGATAACTACTTATCTGTTTCATCAAATGCATGTTTTGGAGCACCGCAAACGGGGCATCGCCAATTGTCAGGAAGGTCATTAAAGTCTGTATCACTTTTGATACCTGCCCCGGTATGTCCTTTTTTGGGATCATAAACATATTCACACATTTTGCATTTATATTTTTTCATTTCTAATTTCCTTTTTAATGTATTAATTAAAATTACATATGTTCTTTAAAAACAGACTCAAGTACAGCTCTCTCAAGGGGAGACTGTTTTACCAAAGCTCTTTTTTTAAGTTGAACAACCCTGTCACCGAATGATTCTCCTTCATCAATGTCAAGAAAGATACCTGTGGGAATATTGTCACCCCATCCAAAAGCTTTTTCAATAGCCTTCATTCTGTCTTTGGTATCATAATGGGGATCTTCATTGATATTATTAATACGACTCTTGTACCATCCAAAAGTATTTATTTTGTTCATACTGATGCATGGCTGAAGAACTTCAACAAAACTGAACCCTTTATGATTTATGGCTTTCTGAATAGTTTCACTTAAATGTTTCTGATCCCCTGAAAAACTCCTGGCCACAAATCTGGCTCCAAGGCTCAACGCAAGAACCGGACCTCTTAAAGGATTTGAAATAACACCTCTCGGCTGAAGCTTTGTGGGATCACCCAAATCACTTAATGGTGATGACTGTCCCTGTGTGAGACCATAAATCTGATTATTATGTAGAATAAGAGTTATATCGATATCCCGTCTTACAGTATGAATAAAGTGATTTCCGCCTTCTCCAAAAATATCACCGTCACCGGAATTTATAACAACAGTAAGGTCGTGATTGGAGAGCTTTACACCAACTGCCGCAGGAAGTGATCTTCCATGAAGTCCGCAATAGCCGTTGGCTTTAATGTAGTGGGGCAGCTTTGCGGCCTGACCGATACCCGCCATCATTATTACATCCTGAGGTCTTTTACCCAAAGATTCCAGAGCATCTTTAACTGATGCTAAAATTCCAAAATCACCACAACCGGGACACCATGATGTCTCCTTTGGGGTACAAACTGAAAATTGTGTTTCAGACATAATTATAATACCCCCTTCAGCTGAGTCATCAGGTCATCTGTATTGAAAGGTCTTCCATCATATTTTAATATCATTTCCACATCATTAATTTTTGTCTGGCCTTTTACAATTGAAGCCAGCTGTCCTGTTGAGTTTCCTTCAACAAATATAATCCGGCTGCTTCCTTCAACGGCTTTTTCAAATTGTGAAGCGGGAAATGGCCATAACTCGGTCATCTGAATATGTTTTAATTTTACACCATCAGAATCAAGAATTTTAACAGTCTCCCGCAAAGCATCTCCTGTACTTCCCCAGCTAACAAAAACAGTCTCACATTTATCATTACCATAAACATCAAGAGAGAAATCTTCACTGAGATTTGCGGTTTTTCGGGCACGTTTTTCAACCATTGCATTTCGCACCAGAGCATCTTCTGTGATATGTGCATCTTCTGTGTGCTCATGGCTGTCATGCATTACAAGATGAGGACCCATGCCCGGAATTGCCCTTGGAGAAATTCCTGATTCTGTAATTAAATATCGTTTATAACTTCCGTCCTCAAACAGGTCATCTTTAGAAGCAACGGATGTCATGTATTCGATTTTATCAACATCAAACTTGTCTACTGTGTAAAAAGAGTCAGCAATGTGCTGGTCTGATAAAACAGTCACAGGAATCTGGTATTTGTCTGCTATATTAAAAGCTTTTGCGGTGAGGTAAAAAGCCTCCTCTGCATTAGCAGGTGCAAAAACCGCCCTTGGGAACTCTCCGTGGCCAGTATAAATTACAAAATGAAGGTCACTCTGTTCTGTTCTCGTAGGCAGTCCGGTTCCCGGCCCACCTCGTTGACAGTTTATAATCACCAGAGGAATCTCAGCAATGCCGCAAAGGGAGATTGTCTCGCTCATAAGAGCCATACCTCCGCCAGATGATGCAGTCATTGCCCTTACACCCGCTACTGATGCACCAACAGCCTGATTGACTGCCGCAATCTCATCTTCTGCCTGTTCAACAACAACAGAGCAGACAGTATCATGATGTGAAATATAAGTTATAATACCTGTTGATGGAGACATGGGGTAACAGCTGATAAATTTCATTCCGGCAGCAATTGCTCCAAGAGCTGCGGCCTCATTACCGTTTAAAAACATTCGTGATGGGGCTTCAACTGTTTTTAACCCGGGAAGAAAATCACCTCTCTCTTTATGAGCCTGTTGGCCCAGTTCAAAACCTGCTGCTGCGGAATCAATGTTTCCTTTTGCAACATCTTCTTTAGAAAAGCTTTCATTAAAAAGGTCGTTTAAAATGGAAATATCAAGGTCTAAAAGTCCAACAACAAAACCAATTGCAACGGAGTTTGAAAATATTGGCTTGCCGCCTTTTTTCATTGCAGTTTTTTTAAAAGGAACATCAATAACACGACTGTCATCTGGCTTCACTTTTATTGTTTCGCTATCAAGAAGTGCGATACTCTTATCTTTTAATTGTGCAAAATCATTTTCAATATCTTCAGGATGAAGTGTAACTAAAACATCAATACCCTTTGTAAGCGCAACAACATTATGGTCACTTATTCTAAGCTGAAAATTGTTGTGTCCTCCACGAATTCTTGACATTGAATCCTGAACCCCAAATACATGGTATCCGGCTCTGACACAGGTTTTGCCTAAAAATTTCCCAGCACTCAATAACCCTTGCCCCGCGGCACCGGCTATTCTGACATTTATATCCACCAAAACATATCCTCCGTATCATCAAGTATTTTTTTATTTAATGAGCAAGCAGTTATCCGTCAAGACCGGCTCTCTCTTTAGAACTAAACCATGCCTCTGGATCCTCAAGATATGCTAAAGAGTCTGCAATAGATAATCCATGTTCAAGCTCAGTTTTGGCAAGAAATTTAAAAAATCCTGCTTCCTGGGGGTTTTCACATTTTTTAGCAAGTTCATTATAGAAATTTTCTGCATCTTTTTCAAAAGCGATGGCCTTTTTAAGGCAGGCAATATCACTGTCATCATGTACTGATGTGGCATTATCTTTAAAATCAAGTTTCTTAAGTTCTTCTTCAATTGTGCTGTCTTCAACACCTATCTCGACATCTTTTGGCCACTCACCGTCACTTACCAGTTTATCATGAAGTTTTGAAATCCAGGCTTTATGATCCTCTTCCTCTGCAGCAAGTTTTTTCATGAGTTTTATTACAACGGGATTTGAAGAGCGTTTTGCTTCCTCCAGGTAAAAATCCTCTTCTCTTTGTTCATTGTCCATTGCGATTTTAATTGATGAAATGCGATCCATACTTGTACTCCTTTACAAAGTTAAATTTTTTTTAAAGCA
>JAFGVO010000053.1 GCA_016937935.1 Deltaproteobacteria bacterium
CGGGTTTACAAGTAAGTGCCGACAACGTAAAAGGCAAAGTTCTTTGGTGTTTAACTATCCCGATTTTAAGTGCTGAAAGCCAGTTGTCTGCATCTGCCACAACCGATGAATTTAAAATATCTCTGCCATTTCCCGGAATATCAATCTGCCAGAACATCTTCAATCACTCCCCTTGCCATCCTTGAGACTTTCAAGGGCTTCCCATCTCTCAAGAACATCCATGAGCTCAGCCTCAATACTTTCAAGCCTTGATGAAACATTGGTCACTTCGTCTGCATTATCAATAAAAAAAGCGGGGTCATCCAGCTTCTTCAATAACTCACTCTGCTCTGTTTCAAGAGTTTCAATCTTTAATGGAAGTTCATCAAGCTCTCTTGCCTGCATGTACGAAAGCTTCTTACTGTTTTTAACCCGTTTAACATCTCTTTTACCTTCATCATTAACAATCTTAACAACCTTAACAGGCTCAACAGGTTTACGCTGTTTCTGCCAGTCGTCATACCCTCCCGCATAAGATGTAACAGTGTCATCTTCAAATACCCACGATGAAGTTACAGTGTTATTAATGAACTCCCTGTCATGACTTACAATAAGCACTGTCCCTTCAAAAGAGTTAATCTTATCTTCAAGAAGCTCAAGAGTTTCGGTATCAAGATCATTTGTGGGCTCGTCAAATACCAGAACATTAGCCTTTTTAGTAAAAAGCTTTGCAAGAAGAAGACGGTTTCTCTCCCCTCCCGACAAAATCCAGACTGGAGAGTTTGCCCGCTTGGAACTGAACAGAAAGTCTCTTAAATACGAAATAACATGTTTCACCTGACCATTAACAACAACACTGTCAGAGCCGTCCGCAAGATTCTGTGCAACGGTTTTCTTTTCGTCAAGGGTTGCCCTAAGCTGATCAAGGTAAGCAATCTGTAAATTTTCACCAATGTTTACAACTCCCTTAGTGGGCATAAGCTTTCCAAGAAGAAGCTTTAAAAGCGTAGTTTTACCGCAGCCGTTATTACCGATTATTCCAACTTTCTCACCTCTATAAAGTGTGAGATTCAGGTTTTGTAAAATATCAGTCTCTCCATCGTAGCAAAAAGATGCATCAAGAGTTTCAACGACCTTTTTGCTTGTCCTGTCACCAACATTTATCTCAAATTTACTTGTCCCCGTAAGGGTCTGACGCTCTGAAAGCTCATTACGCATTTTAATAAGACTTCTGACCCTGCCCTCATTTCGAGTACGTCTGGCCTGAATGCCCTTTCTAATCCAAACCTCTTCTTCAGCCAGCTTTTTATCAAACCTCTCCCACTGCTTTTGCTCATCCTGCAAAAACTGCTCTTTTTTAACCAGAAACTCATCATACCTGCATGCAAAACTCTTTAAGGCACCTCTGTCCAAATCCAGCATTCTCGTTGCAAGACTTCTGATAAAAGCCCTGTCGTGACTGACAAATAAAATGGCACCTCTAAACTTGCTCATAAACCCTTCAAGCCACTTAATCGAATCAATATCAAGATGGTTGCTGGGCTCATCTAAAAGAAGCAGATCCGGTTCAATAACAAGAGCCCCGGCCAATAAAAGTCGTCTCTTCTGTCCTCCCGAAAGAGCAGCCGCGGCAAAATCAGCATGGAGCTCAACCCTCGACAACACCTCTTTAGCAGCGTGTTCCTTTTCTGCATAAGTCAGGCCTGACTGCTCCATGCTATCAATAATCACATCAAGACAGCTCCCGTTTAAAGTTTCAGGAACATCCTGTGGCAGCATAGAAACCTTTGCACCCGCCTGCAGATTAACATCCCCGCTGTCCTTTGAAACCATGCCAGAGATAATCTTGAGAAGAGTCGATTTACCCGTTCCGTTTCTGCCAACAAGACAGACCTTTTCTCCAGGCTCCACAACAAAAGAGGCGTTGTCTAAAATAGGATAACCGCCAAAAGTAAGACTTATATTATTTACCGTAAGAATTGCCATTAATAAAACACCTTTAATCAGAGCAAAAAAACATAGCAATTAGACACTTTACCAACTGAAAGTAAACCTTTTAAACAGTAAAATTATGAATAAAAAGCAAAAAAGTATTCTCCAATAAAACAGATTCGAAAGATAGCTGGACTCCGCCAATATGATTCCTCCCTCGGAATAATTATATGTACAATTAATAGATATATAGTAATATGCAGCAATCGGTACAAAAAATCTGCCAGTAATGGGTAACATTAGAAAGATAGTTGGGTACTTATGAAATCTAAAGAACCAAAGAACTCTAACGCAAATGATAATGATATAGAAGACGAGTATGTGCCTGAATATGGTGATCTTACAAAACTAAATACGGACAGGACTATTCTTGACAGTGTTGGTCAAACGGAAATCCATTCTATTATAAGTGATTTTATGGATCTTCTCAAAACTTCATCAGCCATATATGAGCGAAATGGTGATTATGCATTAGGAATATTTTCCTCAGCATGGTGTCGCAATCTTGACAGTATTTCAAGAGGACATTGCAACACAAATGATAATAAAGAAGCCTTGGAAAGTGGCAAATGGCTTTGCCATGAATCATGTTGGACTTCAATCTCAAAACTGGCTATTGAACGCAAAGAACCAGTCGACAAACCATGCAGTGGTGGCTTACATATTTACGCTGTTCCAATATTTGTTAATGAAGACTGCATTGGTGCAATCAATTTTGGATATGGTTCACCACCTGATAATCAACTTGAAATGAAACCCATAGCCGAACGATATAATGTGCCGACAGAAAAACTCTTAGAACTTTCCAGGACAACTAAAGTTCTTGATTCTGAGACAATTGAGCTTGCAAAAAAGAGGCTTCACACCTCAGCTTTGCTCATTGGCAAAATTGTTCAAACCAGGCAAATCGAAAAGAAACTACATGAGAGCGAAGAAAAATATCGACTCCTATACACTGCAATGGATCAGGGTTTGGCTTTGCACGAAATAATTACTGATGAAAACGGAAAACCGGTTGATTATGTTTTTCTGGATATCAATGACAGTTATACAAAGATCCTGGGTATCAACCGTGAAATGTCAATTGGCAAAAGAATAAAAGAGGTAATGCCTGATGTCGAACAGTACTGGATAGACATTTTTGGAAAAGTAGCATTGACCGGCGAATCAAGCTATTATGAAAACTACCTGAAAACAACAGATAGATTTTATTCTACATATTCCTATTGTCCAAAGAAAAATCATTTCGCGGTACTGGTGAATGATATTACCGATCGTAAACTTGCAGAAGAGGCGGTAGCCGCGGAAAAAGAGCGCCTTGCTGTCACCTTGCGCAGTATTGGTGACGGGGTAATAACAACTGACACCGCCGGCAATGTTGTAATTATTAATAAAGTTGCCGAAAAACTCTGCGGATGGAAACAGGAGGAGGCACTTGGAAAACCCCTTGGAACAGTCTTTAACATAATAAACGAAAACACACGACAACCCCACGAAAATCCTGTTGAAAAAGTGCTTGCATCAGGTGAAATTATCGAGCTGGCAAATCATACCCTGCTTATTGCAAGGGATGGAACAGAGCGAATTATTGAAGATTCCGGCGCACCCATTAAAAATAAAGAGAGCATGACCATTGGTGT
Source organism: Deltaproteobacteria bacterium (assembly GCA_016937935.1). Lineage (GTDB taxonomy): Bacteria > Myxococcota_A > Polyangia > JAAYKL01 > JAAYKL01 > JAFGVO01. The sequence goes on from JAFGVO010000053.1 coordinate 3,612, forward strand.
AGTTCTTGTTTTTCGCGATATGACAGAAAAGCAAAAATTAAACCACACAATGCAAAGGGCACAAAAACTTGAATCCCTCGGCATACTCGCCGGCGGCATTGCTCACGATTTCAAC
>JAFGVO010000006.1 GCA_016937935.1 Deltaproteobacteria bacterium
CGAATATTCTTTTTAATTCTTTAAAAACAGCAGAGATAAAAACACCTGCAACTGTACAAACAACACAAAGCCTGATCAAATCTCAAGTTCGACAGACTGCTAGGGGTGATGTTGTTGCTTCAAATGTAACAGTTGGAGGAGTTGATGGAACATGGGATGTTTGGACAGACGGAGAATGCATAAGCTACGTAATAACATCTCCTGTAAAATCTCTTACATTTGATTTAAATGATTTTATTGAAGATGCGGTAACAACTCATAAAGGGACAATTGACAATACAATGTACCTTACAAATGTTTACGCCGGATTTGAAATATGGTCAGGAGGAGCAGGTCTAAAATCAACAGATTTTTATGCAGTCGTAAAATAATTATCAGTTTTTAAATTTTATCAATACAACTTTTAATTTCACCTATTGCAATTATATTTCTGTCGCTGTCAAAAGAGTCCATTGGGTCATATTTTGAGGTATCGCAGCCTGCTTTGGATATTATGTCCATTGCATCTTTTTTAAACAGAGGGGTTTCACTTGTTGAAATAATTTTATAAAATACTTCTAATCCACTTTTTTTATCAAAGTCATAAAGTCGTTTTCCAATTGAAAAAAGGGACTCATCATCAATAGATATTTGCGCTGATTTTATAAGAAGCTGTTTATCGTCAACTTCTTTTAATTTTTTATCTTTTGCAAAAATATCTAAATTATCCAGCTCTTTTAAAAAATGCTCAGGAGTTTCACTGGTATAATCACTATCTTCAGCGATAAGATTACCCTTATGTTCAGTAATATGTTCATGAGTATCAACCATTGAAAACTTCTTTAAAAAATTACCCAGTTCAAAAAACAAAATTCCAATTATAATAACTGCTGCCATACCGGCTAAAACTATTGCTGCGGCTTTTTTTCTATTAACAGATTTCAGAATATAAAAACCAAGTGCAACAACTACAAGTGTTAATCCGTAAACAGCAACAACCATCGGACCAGTTGGAAAATCATATGCATAACTTGCTGTAAGCCCCATAAGACTTACTAAGGTTCCTGTCCCCCACCCTATTAACAATTGATAAAAAAGATTATCTGTAAACATAATAGCAATAATTGCCGGCACCACAAGAAATACAAAAACAAGAAGAACACCGGCAGTATTTACCGATAGAGTAATGACCAGTCCAAAAGAGATATAAAATAGAAAATCCCAAAGCTTTACATTTATACCTTTGCCGTATGCATCTTCGCTGTTTTGAGAAATCAGCATAAATTTATCTCTGAAAATAAAGTGAAAAATACCAACCAGCAGATAGATAAATGCCGCCACAGCAACAGTCTGCCATTTAACCCATAATATGCTTCCCGTAAGAATCTCTTTTATGTGCTCGGCTCCGTGTGGTGCCCTGTCAATTATTAAAATTGAAACAGCCGCAGCCATTGCATATACAAGCCCGATTATTGCCTCCTGGGGAATTTTAGTTTTACGCAGCCTTGTAATTGAAAAAATTGCAGCGCCTAAAAAAGTAAAAAGAAGCGAAAATATATATGAGCCCAAAGTGTGAGGTGCAAGTCCGATAACAAGTGCAACAATCGCCCCCAGCGCTGCAATTTGCGCCAGAGCCAAATCAACAAATATAACTTTTCTCTTTATAACGTGAATGCCTAAATATGAATGTATACCAACTAAAACAAGACACTCTAAAAATGGCAGAGCCATCAGTTCTACAGGTGACATTTTTTTACTCCTGAAAATTTATTTAATACCATAGCCGTCAAGAAGAGCATTTATCCACCTGTCTACAAGTTTAAAATAACTGTCTACACCTTTTTCACTGTCCACTAGAAATCCTACAATCACAGGCTTTGCACCAACTGAATCGCATATTTTTTTCACATTGTTTTCATTATAAAAATTTGCTGCAAGCACAACTTTTACATCAAGCTTCTTCATATTATTTTCGAGACGTTCCACATCTCTTGGGGACGGAGGAATAGCTGGTTTAGGCTCAACTTCTCCAATAACATCTATGCCAAAAACTTTGGAAAAATATACCCATGTTTTATGATATGTTACAATTTTTTTTCCTCTAAGAGGAAGCATCTGTTTCATCCAGCCACCAAGTTTTGATATTAACTTTACACCGCCAAAATCACGCTGTTCTAAAAATGATATAAGATTTCCCGACTGAGCCAGATGGGTGAGGGTTTTCCCACCTAAAATATCAACGAGCTCTTTGCCAAACATTCTTTCATCAATCTGATTTTGAAAAGACTTTAATCTTTTGAGATAGTAAGCACTGTTTTCAGGGTCGACTTTTTTTAAACCGATTGCAATATTTGAAGCAACTATCTTCATATTAAGAGGGTCAGTATTTATATGCGGATTACCATGAATATGCACACCGCCCGATGAACGATCAATAACAGCTGGAATTTCAAGAAGTTTGATCCCGTCAGCAGCTGCAACGTATCCGACCTCACCATCCCTTATAGATGCGTTTTGTGATTTATCCACAAGGCCCGGAGCCCATAACTCAAGGTCAAGACCCGTTGAAATAAACAGATCAGCTTTTGATAATTTTTCTGCAAAACTTGGTTTAGGTCTAACAAAGTGAGGGTCTTCATCACCTTTTGCTATTGCTTCACTAATTACCTTGTCCCCCCCAATTTCTCTGGTTATGTATGCATAATCGGTAATTGTAGTAACCACATATAATTTACCATTCTGTCTGGCTTGTGAATTTGCAGAAAAAATTATTGAAAACAGTGCACCTAAAATTATTATATTTTTAAAATTTATTCTTTTATTTATCATCATAAAATCTCCATTACATTAAAAATGTTAATACCTGTCGTGCTTGTGAGCACCGGCGCTGAAAGTCATCTGCAAAAGAACTCTGTGTTCTTTTGGCTGATCTGCCCAGTCAATATAATTGTACTGAAGTCTGAATCGTACCCACGGACTCTGCCACCATGTAATATATGGAACAACCGCCCATGTATATTTGTCCCTGTTTTCAAGCTCAAAAGGTGTTGTAAAATCTCCTCTCACACCCAAAATCCAGCTTCTCGCAGGTTTAACCTGCATATATGAATAACCTCCAAAAGATTTAATTTCTCTATCATTACCCAAAGCATCTTTCACCTGTTTATATGCGTAAAGAAACTCACTCCTGAAAGTAAATCCTTTATACTTGGCCTGATTTGAAGGCTCCCAGTTTATAGTAAGATCTCCGCCTCCCACAGCAGTCAGACGCCAGTCTTTATCATTTACAACTGTGGTTTCACCAGGCTGTTTTAATACAGACACTTTTTCTCCATTTTCATCATAAAAATTAACAGGATTTCCATTTTCATTATAAAGCTGTGTTTCAACTTCATCCCTCTCAACGGTTTTACCAATCTGATTATTCACACCAATAACACCTGTCAATCCAAATTCAAGATATGTATCAGGAGTGAGATCCCAGTAATTTCTCATATGTAAAAGAGCACTTGGAATACTGAAAAAGTCACCACTGAACAATTTTTCATTCTGGCCATTTGTAATCTGCAGCTCAATTTCCTGAAGATCCGCCCACATTTTTGGAAGCAAAAAATCAGCCGAAATACCCGTCTGATTTAATGGACCGCCAAAATGTTCAAGAATCACAAGTGGAAAAGAAAACTGATCAAGAGAAGGTGCATGCCATCTGTTTACAACGCCAAACTGCTGATGAAATTTTCCTGCTGTAAGACTCATCCATGAAGTAACAGCACTCCATGTAACATAGGCTTCATCAAGCTCCACCTCATCAGGTTTGACTTCAATTGCAATTTTAGCAACAGAATAGGGATCTAGATTTGCCTGAAGATGTAAGGCCATAACTCTCGGAAAAAAACCGGTTCTTCCATAGTTTGAATAGACCTGTTTATTCTGATTAACATATTGTCCGTAAATATCACCAACCACACTAAGCTCGGGATTAAGAGCCTGGAGTGAGCGCGCACCACTTTTAAAAGTTTTATTCTTTAAATTATCATCATCGGATTCTTCAATTGAGGATGCAGATTCAGCATCTGCTTTAAGCTCTGCAAGCTCACGATTCACATTATGTTTTTTTAATTCTTCAATTTCTGATTTTAGCAGTTTTATCTCTTCAGCA
>JAFGVO010000054.1 GCA_016937935.1 Deltaproteobacteria bacterium
ACTGCTGATCAGATAATTGAAAAAGTTGGCCGAGCGAGACTGTCTCTGGATAATGCCCCAACAGGATGAATCACTACACTAGGTGGTACTGGTAGTGAAAAATTTTCAGTCATATTATTTTTTAGCACTAATTTTTTACAGTTCAATTGAGAATTTAAATATTTTTTACATATTGTAATTAATCTTTAGTCTAATTATAATTTTAAGTGACATTTATGATCTTAAAGTAAGTGTTTACGGAATATCTGGTTTCCGTATTTAAAAAAAGGATTAACTTATGAATAGAATTATTTTAATTTTATCTTCTATTGCTGTGCTCTATTTTATGTCAGCCTGCTCTTCTAACCAAACAACCCCTCCATTTTCAGTTCCTGAAGGAGACGCTGACACTGATACAGATACTGACACGGACACTGATACTGACACTGATACAGATACAGATACGGACACTGATACTGACACGGATACAGACACTGATACTGACACAGACACTGATACTGACACTGACACTGATTCCGATTCAAATACAGATACAAATCCCGTAGTATGTGACGGAGCAGGGGATTGCTGGGGCAGTTGCGGGGAATGTGCTGTTAATGCCGGCGGCCCTTGTGAAGAGATACAAAACGCCTGTGACAATGATGCAGCCTGTGCAGCCTTTTTAACTTGTATCTGGCCTGCATGTGATGATGCTCCCGATTATGAGTACTGTTATGATAACTGTGCCAAAAAATCTACCACAGCAGCTGTTGCCCTGGCACAGGCAATCGATACCTGTATTGTTTGTAATGCATGCCCCTCTGATTGCCAGGGAGAACAGGTCTGTCCAATAGATACAGGATCAGACACGGTTGTTGATACAGGATCAGATACGGTTGTTGATACAGGATCAGATACGGTTGTTGATACAGGATCAGACACGGTTGTTGATACAGGATCAGACACGGTTGTTGATACAGGATCGGATACAGGTGTTTGCACATATGGAGACAAACAGTGCACAGGACTTGTCAGTCAGCAGTGCAATCTAAGTGGTCAGTGGGATGATATTCAGACATGTACTTATGCCTGCAATAATTCAACGGGATGTTACGGTGTATGCAGTGTAAATGATAAAAAATGTCTTGATTCAAATACACCTCAGATTTGTAATAGCAGTTATGTCTGGCAAACACTTTCTGACTGTCAGTACATATGTTCCGGGGCGGGTCTATGCACTGGTGTCTGTACTCCAGGGGATAAACAGTGCAGCGGAAGTGCTTCACAGACCTGCAACACTTCTGCCGCCTGGGCTACAACCGAAACCTGTACATACGGCTGTTCAGGAGCCGGCGTTTGCAATCCAGCCCCTGATACTGATACGGGCTCTAATGATTTTGAGATTGTAGGCTATTTTCCTGATTGGGGTGTAAATTTAAATACCGTTGCATCAAATCTTGAGTATAATCACCTTACTCACATTAATTATGCATTTGTTGTTCCTCAATATACAGCGGGTGTTGGAGGTTCTTTAAGGGCCCTTGATAATCCAGGTGTATTGACAACAATAGTAACTAAAGCCCATGCTGCAAATGTTACAGTAAGTATAGCTGTTGGCGGTTATAGTGCTGGCGTATATGCATTTGAAGAGATTTCGAGAAACGATACCTATAGAGCAGATTTTATTGCAAAGCTAATCAAATTTGTAGATGACAACAATCTTGACGGTGTTGATATGGATTGGGAGTATCCAAAAGATTATTCAAAAACATGGTTTGATAATTTGATGGTTGATCTTGGTACAGCACTTCATGCTAAAGGTAAAATTCTCACAGCAGCAGTAATTTCCGGCGACAGTTCCAGCCCTGAAGCTGCAGCCATTAGTAATACTGTTTTTGGTGCTGTTGATTATCTAAACATCATGTCTTATGATGGCTGGCAGGATGGAAGTCACTCTTCATATAGCATGGCTGTTGATAATTTAAATTACTGGATAAATACAAGGGGGTTGCCACCCAAAAAAGCAATGCTGGGTGTTCCGTTTTATAATCTTGCCAACAACCCTGTAAGCGTGCTTGAGCAGAAATGTGATTACGTTGTAAGCCAAGGGACTGCAGGAATCATGATTTGGGAGATTTACTCCAATCCGGACTCCAGACTTGGAATTATATACGATAAATTGTTTAATTAGCCTGCAAATCTTTCGAAAATCTAAATTACAATTGTTCTAATTCTTTTGCGATGATTTCTGAAAGAGCATCCGGCTGTGTTGATGATTCAACTTTTAATTTAATTATTTTTGCGTTTTTTGAACTGAAAAATTCAATTAAAGGAGCTGTTCTTTTACTAAATGTCTCTAGCTTTTTTTTAACAAGTGTCAATTCATCATCTACCCTTGAAGTTCGGTCTCCACCGCTGTTTTTACCAATTCGCTCTAAAACAGTTTGCGGGGTGCATTCAAGTGATATCACAGCTTTGATATTTACTTTTTTTAGTATGTTTTCAGCCTGCCCCGTATGTCTTGGCAGACCGTTAAGTATTATCACTTCACCTGACCTGGCATTTTTTTCAATAAAATTATCAAGAAGCGTACCGGCAATATAAAAAGTTTCATTTTCGAGAAGTGCTCCGGCTGATAAAACTTCTTTTATGTATTCAATATCTTTTGAAGTTAAACCTTTGATGCTTGACTTTGATGCAGCATTTCGTAAATGTTCTCCAAAATCAAAATGTGCAAATTTAATATTATTTAAACTTTTTTCAGTGAGATAGTCACCAAGAGGGGTTTTACCTGAACCTGTAGGTCCAACCAGAAGTATCGCATTATTTGTCATGATTATTATCTCTGTTATTTCTGAAGTTCAATAAGTTTTTCCAAAACAGCTTCAACGTGGCCGTTAACTTTTACTTTTGGCCATATAAATGCAATTTTACCATCAGGATCTATCAAAAAGGTTGTTTTGACAATTCCCATATACTCTCTGCCTGCCATTTTTTTTAATTGCCAGACACCAAATTTTTCCAGATTAGATTTTTCTTCATCACTTAAAAGTTCAATTTTAAGACTCTGTTTTTTAATGAAATTTATATGTTTAGATGGTGAATCTGCACTTACACCGACGATTTCGGCATTTTTGGCAGCAAACTTCTTTTTAAGTTCTGTAAAATCAACGGCCTCTTTAGTGCAGCCTGGAGTGTTATCTTTTGGATAAAAGTATAATACCAGCCATTTTCCAATATAATCTTTATTTGTTTTGACTAATTCGTTCTGATTTAAAATTTTAAAAGAAGGGGCTTTTTTACCAATTTCAATTTTACTCATTCTAATTCTCCTTATAATTAACCATTCTTTTATCTTAATTACGATTATGATTTGCTCAAGTCAATTTCCTAAATTATATTTGAAATCATTAATACATAGTTAATTTTCATAAAATTATGAAAACGGTGTGTTTTTTTTTATAAAAAAATAAAATTATTTAGTCCAGACTAAAAAACCTTTACATTTTAAATAAATAGGAAAATAGTATTTGACATAACGGTTTTCAGGTGTATTACATTTTACCAGGTTTTTAGGGCAATTTTCGTATTTGTTCTATAAACATAATATTCATGGCGATAGCCGGGGTAGCAATATGATATTTAAAACTGTCTTCATTTCTTTTATTAGCGGGCTGCTTTTCTGGCTGTGCCTTAACGCAAATCTTCAATTATATGTACTAATTACAGGAACACTGGTTTCGGCTCTTCTGGCTGCATTTTTTTATAAGATTGCAGTGTTCGGAGATCTCAGGCTGACTCCAAAATCTATTATTGCAATGTTTACCTGGCTGGTTATTTTTATTGTTGAACTAGTCAAGTCTAATATTGATGTGTTTTTCAGGGTTATATCCCCGACTTTGCGCATCAATCCAGGGATTGTTGAAGTAAAAACAACTTTAAAATCTCCACTTGGAAGACTTCTTTTAGCAAATTCGATAACTCTTACCCCCGGAACACTTACTGTAGATATAAAAGATGACATTCTTTTCATTCACTGGATTGACGTCACATCATCAGATATTGAAGGGGCAACAAAAGCAATTGCCCGTAAATTTGAGAAACCTCTGGAGGTGATCTTTGATTGAGAACATAATTTTGGCATCACTTATTATTACCATATTAAGTATTGCCATTTCTTTTATTAGATTTTTAAAAGGACCTACACTCTTAAACAGAGTTGTTGCATTTGACACTATTGGTATTATTGTAGTCTCTTTAATTATTGTAATCGCAATGGTATTAAAAAGATTTATCTATGTAGATGTTGCACTTGTATATGGTCTTTTAAGCTTTCTTGGAGTTCTTGTTATTGCCAGAACTGTTGAAAGGGGGCTTTAAATGGAACTTGCTGCTTCATTACTAATGCTTGCGGGGTCAATATTCTTTTTTGTAAGCTCCATAGGTATTGTCAGAATGCCGGATATTTATAACAGAATTCAGGCAGGAACCAAAGCCACTACTATGGGCTCAATTTTAATGCTTGCCGGAGTTGGAATTGTTCACTCCGACTGGTGGCCCAAACTTATTGTTGCGCTTCTTTTTGTATTACTTACAAATCCAATATCTTCTCACGTTGTTGCAAGGTCGGCTCACTATACAAAAGAGGAAAAAACCGACCGCACTGTTTCTGATAAACTTGAGGAAGATTTTAATGAGACTCAGGAAGGTGAGGCATAGTGGATATTTCATTATTTTTATTAATTTCCATGGCCGCTTTTACAATTGCAGCAGCTCTTTTTGCGGTGTTTACCAAAAATACCACAACCGCTATTCTTTCAGCGGGAGTATCGGGTCTTTTTGCATCAGTAATTTACGTGTTGCTTGCTGCACCTGATGTGGCAATGACTGAGGCCTCAATCGGAAGCGGACTTACAACATTTATATTCTTTTTTGCACTTAAGAAAATCAGGGAGGAGTCATGATTAAAAAACTCTTTACAGCCTCGCTGGTTGCCGGTTTCGGATATATTCTTTACGAATTTCTGGTTAATTTTTCACAAAAATTAGTTCTTCCTGCTGTTTCCAGTCACTATATCAATAACGGCCCCAAAGAGCTTGGCGCTGCAAATATTGTGACATCCGTTGTGGTTTCCTATCGCGGGCTGGATACTCTTGGTGAAGTTACAGTTCTTTTTGCCGCATCTGCAGTAGTGGGGCTTTTAATAAAACTTACAAATACTGATAATGATAACGGCAGAGATGCCAGCGAACTTCTTATGACAGGAGCGAGACTTCTTTTTCCATTGATTGTCCTTTTTGGTATTTACGTTTTTATTAATGGTCATCTTACACCTGGCGGTGGTTTTCAGGGAGGTGCAATCATTGCATCCGGTGTAATGCTTTTGGTTCTTTCCAAACCTCACAGACATATCAGTCACGCACTTCTGGGATTTTTAGAATCAATATCCGGGGTGGCATATGTTGGGCTTGGAGTTTTGGGTGTTATTTTGGCCGGCGGGTTTCTGGATAACAGACTTCTTCCCTTGGGAGAATACAATACACTTTTAAGTGGTGGACTTATTCCGGTAATATACATCATTATAGGTTTAAAAGTTGGCTCAGAGTTAAGTACCGTAGTTGTAAATATGGGACTTAAAGCTGCCGAAAGAGAGGAAGATTAAGTGACAGCTGCAATTGCTCTTTTTACAGGCGCTATCCTGATGCTTGCGGGACTCTGGTCCTTTTTAAGTAACAAAAATATGGTGCGCATGATTATCGGTTTTACTCTTTTTGATACGGGTACCCACCTTATTATGATTGCAATAGGTTATATTAAAGGGGGGACAGCTCCTATTATTGAAGATATCAATAATGCAGTTACCTATGTTGATCCTGTTCCTCAGGCTCTTGTACTTACATCAATTGTTATAGGCCTTGGTATTACCGCATTTATGCTCATATACGCAGTAAATATGTATAAGAAAAAGGGATCTCTCAACATCGACAAATTTAAGGATCTTAAATGGTAGACCCAATATATCTAATAGTAATTGCTCTTGGGGCAGCGTTTTCTCTTGGACTGTTCAGATTTGCCGGATATGCACTCAGAGCAGCTTTGACACTCACTGCTATAGGGGCAATGACATTTATCAGTGCCCAATGGACCTATGGGCTTGTTTTTGGTACACAGGAACCATTTGCCATTCTGACAGCAGGGCTTAATCCTCCATTATCTATCAATCTTTTAATGGGTACAAACGAGGCGGTGTTAACTCTTATTGTTAACTTTGCAGGTCTGTTAAGCACTCTTGCCCTTTGTCGTTCTGTTGCAAGAATCTGTGCATACACTCCAGTTTTTATTCTTGTATTTCTCTTAGGATTAAACGGAGTAATTTTAACAAGAGATATTTTTAACATGTTTGTTTTTATTGAGGTTATAAATATTGCTCTTGCAGGGCTGATTATTCTTAATAATACAACCGAGCAGTTAAGCAGCGGATTCAAGTATATTCTGGCCAGTTCTCTTGCGGGTGGATTTATGCTCCTTGGTATAGTTTTTAACTATTATGAGACAGGTTCACTTAATATTGATGTTATTGCACAGTCTCACACGGGAGCATTGACAGCTGCGGGAATGCTTGGAATGTTTCTTGTATTCATTAGTATGATAATTGAGATGAAGCCGTTTCCTGCAAACGGATGGGGAATTGACGTTTATGAATCTGCCCCTCCTGCAGTATCAGCGATGGTAGCTTCCGGTACTGCGACTGCATTCTTTTACGCCCTTGTAAAAATACTTACAATAAGTGGGGATGCTTTTATTGTATCCGCAGGAGTTATCGGCGCAATTACATTTATCGGTTCAAATATTGTCGCACTAAAACAGACAAATGCACCAAGACTTATGGGATATTCTTCTATAGGGCAAATGGGTTTAATTTTGCTTGTTTATTCAGTAATGAAGCAACTTGAACTTCCAAATATTGAATTTATTATCTTTGGTCTGCTTGTTACACATGCTTTTGCCAAGGCAGGCCTTTTTTGGCTTTCTGGTCTTTTTGAAGATCAAAAATTAGAAAATTGGGCCTTAATTCGCAAGTCACCTGTAGCGCTTATTTTAATGATTGTATTTATATTTGCATTAATAGGATTCCCACCATTTCCATCTTTTCATGCAAAATGGGATTTGATAATGCAACTTGGCTCAAGTAAAGCTTTTTCTTTAATTGCTTTAATTTTGATAGGCTCGATGATTGAAGCAGTTTATCTGTTTCGCTGGTTAGGATTCGCATTAAAACTTGATTATAATTCTGACGACAAAATCAATAAGCTTTCAACTATTATAATTTCGCCATTTATTTCAGCAATACTTCTTTTAGGATTAGGATACTATATTGGTTTTACAAGAGGTTTTGTTTATCAATCATTTGTAATAATCTTGGGATTTTTGCTGATTGATTTTTTAGATTCTAAAATAAAAAATACGTTGGCGATTATTGTCGTCTCAGCATACACATATCTTGTGTACCCACCTATGTTTGGGGATCTTTTTAGAACAGTATTTGGAGGAATTTTTTATATTGGAGGTATTCTGGTTCTCTTTTCAGGATATTTTTATAAAGGAAAAAGACGTGGATTTTATCCATCAGTATTATCAATGCTTTTTGGTCTTTTTATGCTTGTTGAGGCAAAAACTTTATTTCAGTTTTTTTACGGCTGGGAGTTTATGGCGATCGGGTCTTATTTTCTTTTGATTCGGGGAAAAAAATCAATGCCCCATGGATATAGTTATCTCATGTTTTCAATTGGTGGATCCCTTGCAATGCTCGCAGGATTTTCTATGGCTTATGCAAGCAGTGGAAGTATTGAAATTACTAAAGCTCTATATCATATAAATGTATATCCAATGATTGCGTATTCACTGATGCTAATTGGATTTATGACCAAAACAGCATCTATTGGTTTTCATACCTGGCTGCCCGGAGCTCATGGTGAGGCAATTGCGGATATTCATTTTATGGCTTCTGCCATATTATTAAAGTCCGGAGTTTTTGGTATTATTCTTGTTCTTTTAGGAATGGACAGAAGTGCAGAATATTCAACTGTTATTTTTTTCGGATTATTGTGGATTGGAATTTTAAGTGCCTTAATTGCTAATATAAATGCCGCATTTCAAGAGAGTGCAAAACGTCTTTTAGCCTGGTCAAGTATTGGACAGCTTGGATATATTCTGTTTGGACTTGCTACAATGACTCATTTAGGTTGGGTTGTGGCACTATCCTTATCAATCACTCATTTTTTATACAAAGGAATTTTATTTTTAGTTGTTGGCGGTATCTCTTTAAAACTCAATACCCCTCTAATGTACAAAATGGGTGGACTTATAAAAAGAATGCCGTTTTCATTTTTTGCAGTACTAATTGCAATTATTACACTATCGGGCGTACCTCCATTAATTGGATATACAGGAAAATGGATCATGTACAATGTCAGCATCGGGCAAGGGTTTTACTTTGAAGGTGTTGTAATTTCAATTGCCGGAATGATTGCATTCCTTTATCTTTTCAGATTGATTCATTCAATATTTCTTGGTCAGTTAAAAGATGAGCACAGCAGAATTGGTGAAATCAGCATATGGTTTTTAATACCTGTCTACATTTTACTGGTATACATTATTATTGTATCTTTTGCCCCCAAAGTTCTTTTAGGACCCCTTGGTGAAGGTTTAAATCAATACTTTACATCAGATTTACTTACTTGGGATGGAGGTATTGGTATTTCAAAATTAGGTCATTTTAACGGGCCTCTCATTATGTATGTATTTATGGGAATCGCAGCAACTGCTTTTGGTATTTTGTTTTTAAACAACAGAAATACCCAAAAGGTAAAACAGTTTAATATTGTATATGCTGCGGAGCGACCTGCACGTCCTGAGACCACCCATTTTGCTTATAACTTTTTTGCACCTTACAGAAGAGCCCTTGGTATATTTGAGTATCCGGCAGTGACCAATTTCTGGGCGTGGATGGGTGACATTATTTATTCGACTTCAGGTTTTGTCCGCAGGGTTTACACTGGTAACGGGCAGACCTACCTCATTCAGCTTATGATGTTTATGCTGATTGTCTTTTTTGCTGTTTTTGGAGGTAAGTAGATGCAGCAGTTTGATTATATGAAAATTCTTTATGCATTTGCTGCAGTATTTATCGTCATAAATTATGGACTGCTGCTCCAGGGAATAGTTGCAAAGATATATGGGAGAGTCAGTAAAAAGATAGGGCTCAGGATATATCAGCCCTGGTTAAATCTTTTCAGACAGTATTTTATGAGAAACTCCATTCACCATGGTGTTATGTATTACCTCGGGCCGGTATTCAGGCTTTCAGGGGGAACAGGAATACTGCTTTTTTCACCAATCATTGTCGGAGCGCCTCTTTTTGAAACATTTTCCTATGCGGGAGATATGTTGCTGATAATGTATTTTATGTTTCTCGGTACTCTTGGAATGGCTTTAGGCGGCGGTGAATCAGGTCATCCCTATGCAGCAATGGCTGTTGGAAGAGGTCTGTCATTAAATACAGCGGCAGAAATTCCAATAGTCATGGCAATTATTTCTGTTGTTGCCCAGTATGGAACTCTTGATTTGGCAGAGATTGTAAGAGCACAGCAGGGTGGAATTATGCACTGGACTATGGTTACAAATCCACTTGCAACTGCCGCAGTTCTCCTTGGCTTTTTAGGTTCAATGATGAGATCTCCATTTGATGTTGTAATCGCACCCCAGGAGATTCCCATCGGGCCTCCAACTGAGTACAACTCTTCATTTATGGCTCTTTTAATGACCAACAGAACAATCTATCCAATTGCAAAAGTAATGCTTTTTGTAACTGTATTTTTTGGCGGAGTGACTTTACAGGATAGCTGGCTTTTAACTTTTGTAATTTTCTTTTTAAAGACATTCCTCCTTTACATGTGGTCTGTTTTTATTGGACTCAGTTTTCCAAGATTCAGGGTAGAGCAGGGCGTAAGGTGGTTTTTTGGAGTTCCCGCACTCCTTGGTATTTTGTCCATAGCTGCAGTTAAGTTTGGCTGGTATCAATTTTAGTAAATTATTTATATTTTAATAGGACACTTCCATGGCAAAAATGAATTATAAAAAAAGGGCAGAAGATTTGGCGAAAAGGCAGGTTGTTGCTCCTGACGGGCAAGAGTTTGAATTTGATCCAATGAAGGAATACTTCTGTGAAGAGAAACCGAAAGTTTATCCTCCTTTCAAAATAACTCCCATTGAGCAGTTTATGAACTGGTGTCGTGCGGAGTCTTTAATGGTTCTTGGATTTGGTACAGGTTGCGGTGCAATTGAGATGCGCCCGCTTATGACGCCAATGTATGACGCCACAAGATTTGGTATTCAGTGGAGACCGACACCACGTCAATCTACAGTTTTTGTTATTGGGGGTTATGCTTCTGTAAAGACATTAAAGGCAATTGTCAGAAGCTACGAGCAGATGCAGGGGCCAAAGTTTGTTGTTGCAGTCTGCAGTTGCACAATAAACGGTGGAATGTACTGGGATGCGTATAATACTATTAACCGGATTGATCATTATATTCCTGTTGATGTTTATGTAACCGGATGCATGCCA
>JAFGVO010000055.1 GCA_016937935.1 Deltaproteobacteria bacterium
ACAACTATTTATTTTTGAAAATTAATGGGGAGTAGCCTGTTATCTGGAAATATCAGTGTATTCCATGTTGTTCTGCCAGAGTGCATCCAAGTTTAACCCCGGTTGGATTATTATTGATTGAGGTTACTTTGAATTCAACACGTCTGTTTTCTTCCCATGCAGCTTCAGATTCATCCGGGTTTACAGGGCAGTATTCTCCATATCCTTCAGAATTCAGTTTAGATCGGTCAACACCTTTTTTTACCAGGTATTGTTCAACAGCAGCTGCGCGCCTTTTAGTAAGCTTTAAGTTGTAACGGTCATTACCCCTGCTGTCAGCATGTCCCTGGATTTGAAGGCCTGTTATCTGTGGGTTGTTGTTGATTGTAAGGGCAACCTCATCGAGAATACTAAAAGAGATCTCTTTGATTTTATCAGAGTTATATTCAAAGTAGACCTTCTTGAGGATCATAAGTGAGCTGTTTGTAACAACAACATTTCCCTGATCAGGACATCCGTCTTCATCATCCATACCATTATATGTTTCGGGTTCATCGGGACAACTGTCATCTATATCTACAATTCTGTCCATATCACGGTCACTTGTAGCTGATGGGCCGGCACTTGCAGAACCAACATACTCTTTTTCTTCAGGGCATCCGTCCTCATCTCTGTCTCCGTCTTTGTCTTCAGGAACCAGAGGGCATTTATCAACCTGGTCTTTAATTCCATCCCCATCCATATCATGTTCAGGACAACCATCCTCATCTTCTATTCCGTTCATGTCTTCAGGATCATCGGGACAGGCATCGTCCTTGTCAAAAATTCCATCACCATCACGATCAAGCTCACTGTCTCTGATTCTTATATCCATTGAAGGCTCATAGCAGAAACCTAAAAACATCCTGTGTTCCATATTTTGAACAGAGTATCCTGATTCTGTTTCTGCAATTGGAATTCCGTGGGCATACCCCGCCATCAGGAAAGAGCTCTCTTCAATATAAAATTTAACACCTGCTAATCCTTCAAGGGAGAGATAGCTTAAATTGCCTGTCTCCTTAAGCATTTGATTGCCATAAAATTCCAATACGAGATCCATTAAACCAGGCCAGATGTTAAAGCTTTGTCCAAGGCCAAAATAGAATGTCGGTCCATTATGAAAAAGAAGAGTATTTGTCTCATTCCAGCTGAGATAGTTGTCAGCTTCATATCCAAGGGGAAGGCGAATACCGGCATTTAAACCGATTCTGTACCATATTGCAGGTTCGGAATCGATAACTGCCTTAAAAGAGAATGCTCCACTTCCGGGCTCTCCGGTCATAATTTCGGATTTTCCTGATGGTGTAAAGTATTGAGCAATAAATGCAATTCCTATTGGATGCCAGTCAGATCTTAAAAGACTTGCTTTAATGTGCAGGGATATATCTCCAAATGTTCCTTTGTTTGACCAGTATGATTGTGTACGGTTGGATTCCGGGTCAAGTTCGTAATACTCGCCAAAGGGAACCATAATGGGAAGCTGAAATCCAACAGCCAGTCTGTCAAAAAGTCCAAAGTTTGCCTGAAATCTGGCACTAATCATTCTTGTTATCATCACATGATTATAGGGGTCAAAATTATTGGCAGTATCAGCGTTACCTGTCTGCTCAACAGAAATCCAAGAGTTGAATCCAAAGTCAAGCAGCAGGCCAACTGAAAATGATAGATGGGGAAGGACAGGGGACCCGTCCATTGTGATATGACCTTTGGTATCAATTGCCGGTTCAAACAGTGATTGAGACATTCCCTGGCCGCTTTTAACCATCTGCTTATCAGCAAAAGCATTGAGTGATATTAATAACATTATGGCAATTGCAGGTACAATATGTATAAATCTGATTTTACCGCTCATAATAAAAAGTGCCTTTCAGTAATATTTAGCTAATCAATTAATAGGGTCAATTGTACTCAACACTAATGTTTTTTACAACTTTATTATGATTTTAAGGTAACGGATGGGTTAATGGAACTAACGGTGATAAATGATTGTGTTATTTGGAGATTAATTCATAATCAATGTCCTGCGCTTCCGTGCTCCCTGTAATCGCAACATAATAAGGGGCATGGTGTTTGTCAGGATTAGGATCATCATAGGCGGTATTCCCCTGTTGAATATCCATATAAGCTGTTTGAGCAGCATATGTGGTAATATCAAAAGACCTGGAAAAACCATCAGTTCCCGTAACAACAGCATTTCCAATAACATTGTGAAGGTTATTTTGAATTTTTATATTAAGAGTCATATATACCCAGTCAGGAACATCAATTTTAAAACAAGCAACTTCACCAGCAGTCTGAACAGGAATTGATGTCCACGCAGTAGTTGTTATAACTGTTGAATTTGAATCATCACAAACTACAGTATCAGAATCAGCTCCGGTATCGCTATCACTTCCGGTATCAGAATCAGCTCCGGTATCGCTATCACTTCCGGTATCAGAATCGGCTCCGGTATCGCTATCACTTCCGGTATCAGTGTCAGTGATAAGTTCATAATCAATATCCTGAGCTTCTGTGCTTCCTGTAATTGCAACGTAATATGGTACGTGGTGAGGGTTAGGGCTGGGGTTATCCCATGCTGTATTTCCCTGTTGAATATCCATATAAGCTGTTTGAGCTGCATATGTAGTCATATTAAAAGTTCTGTAAAAGCTGTCTGTTCCCGTAACAACGGCATTTCCAACAACATTGTGAAGATTATTTTGAACTTTAATATTTAATGTTTTGTACACCCAGTCTTCAACCATAATTTTAAAACATGCAGTTTCTCCTGCAGCTTGAACGGGAATAGCAGTCCAGGCAGTAGTTGAAATAACTGTTGAATTTGAATCATTACAAACAACAGGAGTCGTATCAGAATCGGCAGCAGAGTCGCTTGAAGTATCTGTATCTACAGTTGTGTCACTACCAGTGTCTACTGTTGAATCACTACCAGTGTCTACTGTTGAATCACTGGCAGTGTCAATTGTTGAATCACTCGCTGTATCTGGATTTGTGTCGCTGCCAGTGTCATTGCTGCTATCCATCGAAGAGTCGACGGTT
This sequence comes from Deltaproteobacteria bacterium, assembly GCA_016937935.1. GTDB lineage: Bacteria > Myxococcota_A > Polyangia > JAAYKL01 > JAAYKL01 > JAFGVO01. The sequence goes on from JAFGVO010000055.1 coordinate 3,061, forward strand.
GTGTCATAAGATGTGTCGTATGGATTGTTTGAATCAGATGCTGAATCAAGTGTTGAATCCGAGCTTCCAAAATTAGGAACAAATCCTGAATCAGTGTTTCCACATCCTGTAAAAACAAGGATAATGGAAAGGTAAAATAATTTAAATATTTTTGAATGGAACATTGGTTTTTCTCCTTTTTTAAAACTTCAGAATCTATATTTTATGCTTTCCCTGATAAGTTTTCAACATAAGAATGGAGAAAAATGTACATTTGTTAAATGTTTTTGGGAAAATTTGAAGAATCAGCTATTTAAAATAGCCTTCTATAAGAATATCATTTGCAAGAGTGGTAACTTTTAGATTTTTGAGGTTGTTTCCCTCTTTAATTGAATCTGCACCCTTAAAACCCGACCATGAAATACCTTCGCCAATAATTTTGGGGGCAATAAAAAGTGATAACTTATCTGCCAGATTTTGTCTGATAAATGAACCAGTTACTGTGGCTCCACCTTCAACCATTATTTTTAAAAAGCCCATATTGTTAAATTCTGATATAAGATTTTTAAGGTCTAAATATCCTGATGCATCAACAGGATTTTCTATAGTTTTCACATTTTTATTATGGAGAGCCTCGATTTTTTTTAAATCCGCACCATTCTTGTGAATAATTATTACATCTGAAAGAGTTCCAGCTGTATTTACGAGTTTTGAATTCATGGGAATTTTTAAATTTGTATCAAGGACTATTCGTACTGGGTTTATCCCTTTACAAAGTCTAACTGTTAAATCAGGATCATCTTTTAAAACCGTGTTGATTCCAACTAATACAGCATCACTTTCTGAACGGATATTATGGGCTATAGTTCTTGATGTTTCATCAGTGATCCATTTTGAATCTCCGCTTTTAGTTGCTGTAAATCCATCAAGAGTTATAGCTGATTTCAAGTGAACAAAAGGTAATTTGCATGTTCTGTGATGGATATATCCTTCAAGCATATTTTTACAATCTGTTTCAAGTACTCCGGTGGTAATATCACAACTTTCTGATAAAATTTTAATCCCGGTTCCTTTTACTTTTTCGTCTGGATCCAGCATGCCCACAACAACTCTTGATATTCCGGCAGCAATGATGGCATCTGTGCAAGGAGGTGTCTTACCATAGTGACAACATGGCTCCAGGGTTACATAAATAGTTGTATCTCTGGTATTACCCTCAGCATTTTTGATTGCTTCAATTTCTGCATGGGGATTGCCTGCAGCAGTATGAAAACCCTTAGAAATGATTTTGCCATCTTTCACAATAACAGCCCCAACTTTAGGGTTAGGGGAGGGACGGCTTTTATTTGCCTCATCTATTGCGATGCGCATAAAATGTTCATCATCAAAGAGCGGGGTCATCGCAGTGTCCTTTTTCTATTTTTTTGATGGATTACGTTTTACAAGGGATGATAATTCATCCATGAATTCGTCAATATCTTTAAAAGAGCGATAAACGCTTGCGAATCTTACATAGGCAACTTCATCAAGCAGCTTAAGCTCTTTCATAACTTCTGAGCCAATATCTTCAGATTGAATTTCTTCCAGTCCCAAAGCTCCGATTGTTTTTCCAACATCATCTGAGAGTTGTTTGAGCTGTTTTACAGAGATTGGTCTTTTGTCACATGCTTTTGAAATACCTAAAAACAGTTTTTCTGAATCCCATGCTTCTCTTCTTCCATCTTTTTTTACAACCATTGGAAAAGCCCCTTCTGAGCGTTCATAGGTTGTAAAGCGATGGGAGCAGCTGTCACACATTCGCCTTCTGCGAATTTCAGAACCATCTTTTATTATTCTTGAATCAATAACTCTGGAATCTAAAGCTGCGCAGACTGGACACTTCATTTGTCTTCTGGTTCAAGCATTTGAACTCTGCGTTCATGCCTGCCCCCTTCAAAGGGTGTCTCAATGAAAGTTTTTGCAATTTCAAGAGCCAGATTTGGGCCTGTAACTCGTCCACCCATGCACAAAATATTGGCATTATTATGTTCTCTTGCCATTTTTGAACTGTAGGATTCAGAGCAGAGAGCCGCACGAATTCCTTTGATTTTATTTGCAGCCATGCTCATTCCAAGACCTGTTCCGCAAATTAGGATACCAAAATCACCAGTTTCCAGAACTTTATTACATAAATTTTGTGCGATTTTGGGATAGTCAACTGAATCCGTGCTGTACGTTCCAAGATCTTCAATTGAGTAATTTTCATCTTTCAAAAGAGACTTCATGGTTTCTTTGAGTTCAAATCCACCATGGTCACTTCCGATAAAAATTCGGTTTGTCATATAATCAATCCGTATATTTTGCAAAAATAATTGATGCGTTAGTTCCGCCAAATCCAAGAGAATTTGACATGGCAAAATTAATTTCCATATCTCTTGGAACATTTGGAACATAGTCCAGATCGCAGTCAGGATCGGGTGTTTCCATATTTATTGTAGGAGGGGCACACTGTTTTTCAATTGCTTTTGTCATTGCAATTGCTTCAATTCCGCCTGCAGCACCTAATAGGTGACCGGTCATTGATTTTGTAGAGCTTATAGCCAGTTTATACGCATGCTCACCAAAAACAGCTTTAATTGCAGCTGTTTCAGCGGAATCGTTCATCGCTGTAGATGTTCCGTGTGCATTGATATAATCAATTTTGTCAGGACTAATGCCAGCATCGTTGATAGCAATGTTAAAGCAGCGTACAGCTCCTTCTCCACCAGGTGCAGGCTGAGTTATATGATTTGCATCAGCTGTTGCTGCATAGCCAATCATCTCGGCATATATTTTTGCACCTCTTGCTTTTGCATGTTCAAGTTCTTCAAGAATAAGAAGCCCGGAACCTTCACCCATTATAAATCCGTCTCTGTCTTTTTCGAAAGGACGACTTGCTTTTTTAGGGTCATCATTTCTTGTTGACAGAGCTTTTATTGCATTAAATCCGCCCATTCCAAGAGGAGTTACTGCCGCTTCTGCGCCACCCGTTATTGCTGCATCGGATATTCCTGATTGAACAAGCTTAAAAGCTTCTCCAATGGCATGAGTTGCTGATGCACATGCAGATGTAATAGTATATGATGGCCCCTTCATGTTGTGACGCATGGAAATCTGGCCGGGTGCCAGATTGGAAATCATCATTGGAATGAAATATGGTGATATTCTTTTTGGGGACCCAATAGATAACATCTTGTCATATGTCTGTTCCATAGATTCGAGACCGCCTACGCCAACACCAATTATTGATGCAACTCTTGGGGCCAGATCATCAGAAATTACAAGACCTGCATCCTTCATTGTTTCATCAGCAGCAGCAAGGGCAAGTTGAATAAAGCGATCCATCTGTCTGACTTCCTTTTTAGAAACCCAGTTAAGAGGATCAAAATCATCTACTTCACCTGCAAAAGTTGTGGCAAAATTTGCAGCATCAAATCTTTTAATGTAATCGATTCCGCTTTTGGACTGCATAAAGCCTTCCCACATGATATCGACACCGATACCAAGAGGACTTACAGCACCAAGTCCGGTGATTACTACTCTTCGCTTGTTCACTTGCAAGCTCCTTATCGTTATAGAATCAATCAGCTAAGTTTGCTGTTAATATATTCAACTGCATCTTTAAATGTTTTAAGTTTCTCTGTATCCTCATCAGGAATATCAATTTCGAATTCCTCTTCGAGAGCGAGAACAAGCTCAACAACACTTAATGAGTCAGCGCCAAGATCATCAATAAAAGATGTTTCAGTTTTAACTTGATCAGCTTCTACATCGAGTTGCTGACATACGATCTCGCGAATTTTATTTTCGTTTTCCATTTTCTTCCTCCAAAAATGCAAATGACTAAATCAAATGCTGAAATGCGGTTTTACGCTTTTACTAATATTCTTAACTGGTTTTTTCCAGTAGTTCCCGCGCTTTGTCAAGACCTGATACCGAATTTATAGAAATTACTGTTACATTTGGGTCGATTTTACTTATAAGACCCGCCAGAACAGAGCCTGGACCAAATTCAAAAAAGGTATCAACCCCTTGAGAAATTATATATTTTATAGAATCAGTCCACTTAACAGTGGATGTGACCTGTTTTACAAGTAGTTCTTTTACTCGTTCACTGTCACTGTTTGGTGCAGCATCCACATTTGTTACAAGAGGATAATCAGCACTTCCAATAGTAATAGTTCTGAGATATTTATTTAGTTTATCTGCGGCCGGCGCCATGAGTTCACAGTGGAAAGGAGCACTTACTTTTAAAGGTATGATTCTTCCACCTTGCTCTTTTAAAAGAACAGATGCTCTCTCAACAGCATTAAAATCGCCGGAAATTACTATCTGGCCCGGACAATTAAAATTTGCCGGTGATACAATTTCACCCTTTGAGGCTTCAATGCATGCTTGGGTAATTATATCTTCTTCAAGTTTCATTACTGCAGCCATTGCACCTTTACCCGCCGGTACAGCCTCCTGCATATAGGTTCCTCTGGCTCTCGTTATTTTAACAGCATCTGAAAAATCAAGCATTCCATTTGCTACAAGGGCGGAGAATTCTCCAAGGGAGTGTCCAGCTACAAAATCAGGTTTAATATCTGTTATTTCTTTAAATGCTTCAAGGGCTGCTATTGATACTGTCAAAATTGCAGGCTGAGTATTGGCCGTTAATGTAAGATCGTCTGCAGGGCCTTCAAAAATGAGTTTTTGAAAATCTTCATCGAGTGCGTTATCTGCCTGTTTGAAAATATTTTTAACTCTATCTGAGCTATCAAACAGATCTTTACCCATACCAACTTTTTGGGCACCTTGCCCTGGAAATACAAATGCCGTTTTCATGTAATCACCATTTAACTAGGGCAGATCCCCAGGAAATCCCGCCGCCCAGTGCAATCATTAGAATTAGATCATCATCATTAACTCTACCGCCTCTTACAGCTTCATCAAGTGATATTGGTATCGATGCACTTGATGTATTGCCGTAACGGTCAATTGTTATTGCGAATTTTTCCATGGGGATTTTAACCCTGTTTGATACAGATGTTAAAATTCTCATGTTTGCCTGGTGAGCTGCAACAACGCCAACATCATCACTGGTATAACCATTAAAGGAGAGGGCGGTTTCTGCAGCTTCGGATAGATTTTTCACTGCAACTTTGAAAGTTTCTCGCCCTTCCATAGTTATATAGTGCAATTTATTTGCAATGGTTTGAGCACTGGGAGGATATTTTGAACCCCCGCCCGGTATTTCGAGTAGGCCGGTTAAAGAACCATCAGTATATGTATGAGTTGACAGTATACCTTTTCCTGTTGTGTCTGCTGTAAGAACTGTTGCTCCTGCACCATCACCAAAAAGAACACATGTGTTTCTGTCTTCAAAGTTCATAAAACGGGTAAGCATTTCCACACCTATAACAGCTACAGTTTTTGCTTTTCCCGTTTTAATAAAATTATCAGCAATTGACAGTCCGAATATAAAACCTGCACAGGCTGCAGAGATATCAAAAGATGGGCACATGTTTGATGCGCCAATTTTTTTCTGTACAAATGCAGCTGTGGCAGGCAGAGGAACATCCGGAGTAACAGTTCCACAAATAATCATATCAAGATCATTTGGTGATTTCCCTGCCATTTCAAGAGCTTCTTTGAGTGCAACAGTTGCCATATCTGAAGTTAAAATGTCAGAAGGTGCAATTCTGCGTTCAATAATGCCTGTTCGTTCTCTAATCCACTGGTCGTTTGTATCAACCATCTTTTCAAGATCGTGATTTGTAAGAACCCCCGGAGCCTTGTATTTTCCTGTGCCGATAATTCTTGATGTTATATTAGAGTTCATATACTACTTTCGTAAAATAAAAATTCCCCGAGTGCTCTAGCAAAATACGTGCCTGAAATTTGTCAGGCTTCTGCGGCTTCAGTTGTATCACTAAGAATTTCGATTACCTGTCTGCCTCTATACACACCACATTCAGAACATGCCTGGTGGGGAACAACAGGTTCACCACATTCAGGACATCTTGAAATTGTTGGCTGATCAATGCGATCATGGTTTGCGCGTCTTCTATCTCTTCTAGCTTTTGATGTTTTTTTCTTTGGAACTGCCACTTTAAATTCTCCTTCTGAGATTCCTTTAATAAGGATTTAATCCGTTACAGGATTTATAGATGATATTTCTTTACTTGGTTCATCAGCCGGTATCAGATATGGAATACTTTTACAATTTCCCGGACACCTTGGATCGAGGGGAAGTGCCAAAAGTATTTCATCACTGATAATCTCACTGAGCTCAATTAAATTTCCGTTAAAATATTCAAACTCCAGGTCATCGCTGGTAAATTCGTTTTTTATTTCGGTGTTGATTTTATCGGTCTGTTTTTTTAGAGCGATATCAATTTCGACATTTATATTAATAGATGTATTAGAAAGGCATATGGAACAGTCTGTTTCACCATTAAAAAATATATTACCTTTAATAGTAACAACATCATTATCATATGAAGCGTTTAATACTGATTTAACAGATTCAGCATTGATTGGGTATTCACAATTATTTAAAATGTTTTTTAGCCAATCAATATCCAAATTGATATTAACCGGTTTTAAAACAGTTCCAATTTTGTTTACATCAACTATTAAATCCATACTTTTTTTCATGATATCTATTAATATAATAATAATAATTTCATATAACTGACAGCACAATTGCCACGTCAGAATTTGCGAAGACTACCAGCATGGAAATTCGTGTCAAGTGGATAGATTTATTCGCAGTTATTAGATAAACTGAGTATATGTTTACACATTGTTATTTTATTGATGGATTTAATTTTTTAATAGTTAAAAATTGTTTAATTTCAATAAATTATAATGGTTTTTGTTTTTTTCTAGTGTAAATTATATTATACAATCCGGCTTGTTTCTATTTTTTAAAAAGTGTTTTTTTACATAAAAAAGAGTCAAAAGGAGCTGAAATCATTATATCATACAACGAACAAAACTTAATGTTTTGTTTTTTTATGAGAAATCAGAATTAGAAATTATGACTAATTTTATTACCGGCGCAGAGGTCAAAGAGTTTGATTTTATAAAAAGAATAACTGGCAGAAAAACTATTACGAGAAATGATATTATAAAAGGAATTGGAGATGATGCTGCGATAGTTAAAGGTAAACCAGGCAGATGTTATCTATTTACCTGTGATGCACAGGTGGAGGGTAAACATTTTTTAAAGGGGCGAGAACCATATAGTCTGGGTTGCAGGCTTGCGGCAGTGAATTTAAGTGATATTGCTGCAATGGGAGGGACTCCACTATTTGCGTTGTCATCTCTTTTTATACCTTCCAGCTATTATGATGGGGATTTTATGGAGAGGGTTTATGATGGTCTGTACGAAACTCTTGCAAGATGGAATGCTGTGGTTGTTGGGGGTAATGTATCTTCAAGTAATGACAGTCTGGCAATGGATCTTTTTTTGGTTGGTGATGTTGAAGAAGAGCTTGTCCTGAAAAGAAGCGGAGCTCGTACTGGTCAGCTTCTTTGTGTTTCTGGAAATGTAGGTGACAGCGGCGCAGGATTGAAGTTGCTTCTAAATGACTCCATTGCAAAAAAAGTTAAAGATAAAAACGAAACATTTTTTGACTTGTTATTAAAGCGACACCTCGAACCTCAACCAGAAATTGAGATGGGGCGTCTACTTGCAAAAAGCAGAGCTGTTGGTGCCTGTATAGATATTAGTGACGGACTTATTCAGGATGCGGGTCATCTTGGAGAGTCCAGTGATGTATTTTTAAATATTTATATTGATAAGATTCCCCTGTCTGATGAATTTATAAACGTGGCTGACTGTTTTGGTGAAGATTATATGCATATTCCTCTTACCGCAGGAGAGGATTACAAACTTCTTTTTACAATTGATAGAGAGCGTTTTGCGGATATAGAGAAGGCTGCAAGTGATTTACCCGGTTGTAAAATTACTGTGATTGGAGAGGTTGTATCAATAAAAAACGGAGGTGAACAAAAAAACAGGGTTGCTATATATAATAGTTCAGGTAATCAAGTTGAGTTAAATTCAGGCGGTTTTGATCATTTTGAAAGTATAAAATAGAATCCGGTATATAAATGGATGAAAAATTTGGTAAATATATTCTGAAACATCTTTTGGCCAAAGGGGGAATGGCTGAAATTTTTATGGCAGAGTCAATCTCTGAAGATATTGATGTTCCTATCTGTATAAAAAGAATAAGACGTGAATTTGGAGAAGACCCGGAATTTGAAAGCATGTTCAGGCAGGAGGCCAGAATTGCCCAGGCTGTCAATCATAAAAATGTTGTAAAGGTTTTTGATTTTGACAGATTTGATGAACAGCTTTTTATTGTTATGGAATATATTGACGGAATGGATCTTAAACAGGTTCATCAGGCAGCATTAAAAACTTCTATTGAACTTCCTTTAGGGCTGATTTTTTATATTATAAGAAATCTTTTTGAAGCTCTCCATGCTGCATCATCTGTTGAAATTAATGGTGAAATTACTCCGGTTGTACATAGAGATATTTCTCCGCATAATGTTTTGTTATCTAAAACCGGTGATGTGAAATTGACAGATTTTGGTATTGCAAAAGCAAAAGGTGCAACCACTGTTACAAGAACAGGTGTTATTAAAGGCAAGCTGGCATATCTTTCTCCTGAGCAGGCTTGTGGTGGAAATGTTGGTACGGCATCAGATATCTTTGGAGTGGGACTGGTATTGTACGAACTTTTAGCCGGGGAGAAGTTTAACCGGGGAACAAGTGATCCGGAGTTGATTGCAAGAATGTTAAATCCTCCTGTTCCTCATATTGGATGGTTAAGCAGTGAGATTAATTATTTTCTTCAGCATCTGTTGAAAAAACAGGTTGAAGATAGAATAAGTTCTGCCGAAGAGGCATTAGCCGAACTTTCTAGACTTGAGATTCCTCAATACACAAGGGATGATGCAGCAAAATATATTGAACAGCTTTTTTATATTTTAATAAATATTGAAGGGGAAGATAGTCAAAAAGTTGCGTTAATGGAAAACTCAGCAACAAGACCTTCAGGTGATGGCATTGTATTGAGAAAAATTTCTATGAGAAGAGGAATTGTTTTCGGGATAATTTCAATGTTTCTGATCCTTGTTTTTACAGGAGTTATTTTTATATTTAAAAATAAAAAGGATTTACCTGTCGATGATCGTGCTTCTATTGATAGTGGTATAAAAGATGTTTCAGGTGAAAAATTAGCGGATAAAGAAAAGAGCGCTGTTACAGCTGTTAATGATAAAAAAAATTTTAATAAGCAAGACGAAAAAAATCTTGTTGTGAAACTTTCACCACTTGTTAATAAAAATAATCCACAAGAAGAAAATACTGAAAATTTAAGTCAGAACAGTGTTGAAGCTAAAGTTGAAAAAAAGTTGTCTGAATCCGGAACATCTGAAGACAAAAAAAATAATGAAACATTGAAGGCAAGCAGCCATAACAGGTCTGATACCTTGGCTCCCGGTTTTTTACAGATAAACTGCAGACCATGGGCAAATGTTAAAATTGATGGCAAAGATGTGGGGACTACCCCTGTAAAAGCATATAAGTTGAAACCTGGAGAACATGTGGTACAACTTATTAATGCGACCCTTGGTTATAATGCTAAAAAGAGTGTGTTTATTAAATCTGACAGGCTTACCAGGTTATCGGAAACTATTAAATGAATCAATTATACTTGAAGCGAAAGTGTGTGTAAAATGAAGCAGATTAAATCTAAATGCAGTGCTCTTTTATTTTTATTGATTTTACTCATTTCAGGATGTGTTTCAAAATCAAATCAGAGCTCAATTACATATATTCAAAAAGAGAATGATGATGGAGGTATAGGTGATTTTCAGGATGCTGTCCGAACAGGAGATATTTCTAAAGTAAAAAGTCTGTTGAAAAAAGGTGTTGATATTGATGGTGCCCTTGCAGGAGGAAGAACGGCATTAATGATTGCAGTTGCTCTTGGAAACAGTGAGATGGTTGATATTCTTATTAAAAAAGGGGCACTCGTTAATTTAAAACAGGATGATGGTGCAACGGCAGTAATGATTTCAGCGGGTCTGGGAGATGATTTGTTGACCGGTACGTTGATAAGTTCCGGGGCTGATGTGAATCTTGCAACTAATGGAGGAGTTACTGCTCTTATGTTTGCATCGATGAGTGACAGCTTTGAAACTGTGGACAGAATTTTAAAAGCCGGGGCAAGGGTTGATGTTGCGGATGAGACCGGACAGACTGCTTTAATGGTTGCCTGTTCTGAAAATAGAGCCGAAATAGTTAAACTGCTTTTGGATAAAGGGGCAAAAACAGATTTAAAACGTAAAGATGGGAAAACCGCATTAAATGCTGCTGTCTACAGTAATAATGAGATTATAGGAAACATGCTTCTTGAAAGAGGTGCAAAACCTGTGGCGGATAATGAAGGAGAAACACCTTTAATGATTGCATGCAGACAGGGTTCTCTCTCTTTTGTGAAACTTTTTTATGACTATGATAACAGTAGTATAAATGAGATAAAAAGAGGAGGGTGGTCTCCGCTGATGATTGCCGCAGGAGAAGGTGAATACGAGATTGTAGAGTTCCTTGTTGATAAAGGCGCATTAGTTAATAGTTCAAATGTTACAGGATGGACTCCAATAATGTTTGCAGCCTGTAAAGGTTATAAGAATATTGTTGAACTGCTTCTAAAAAAAGGTGCTGATACATCTCTTAAAGATGCCCTTGGAAAAAATGCTTCCGAACTTGCAAGGGATTCGGGATTTTTAGAAATATCAAAAATTATTGCAGGATGGAAATAGAAGTAATCAGTTATTGCAAACTTCTTTTATTTTTTCAGGGGCCCACCAGTTTTGTGACATAACAATCATTGTCATAAGTTTTATACTGTCTTCGTAGTAATCTTCAGGTGGAAAGTTTGAAATTGTGTTCCACAGGGAGTCAAGCCATTTCTGATTTGAGGGATCTGCCATTGCACTTACTCCAAAGGGTGCAATAAAGGCCATTGTAGCGTAGTTTGAACCTGCGACAGGCTTTCCATCCATTGTATAACCGGCTTTAATGTTTTCAGGGTTGCCTCCGGTGCTTTTAATTGCCCAGCTATTAATCTTTTGAAGATATCCCTTCATTCTTTTATCCCCGTGCAATAGATAGTCTGTTCCTAAACGCCATGGCACTCTGCAGGAGTTGTAATAGTAATTGCCATCGTTTACATCTTCAAGGAAACGGGCAGGAGCCGGCTTTGGGGTTGACAGGGGGTTAAGGATGAAATCCGGAAGAAGACCTGATTCCGGTGATATATCTGCCTGTATTTTACCAATTATTGTATAAATACTTTCAACTAGAATTCTCCAGGTTATGTTACCGGAGGCTTCTCCAAAACTTCTAAATTCTGAAGTTATAAAATCTGATGCACGGGTTGCAAAGTAGTAGTTATTGTTATCATCAGGAGTTGCCCAGTCACCGAGAAGTGTATATTTCCCGCTGCTGTTCAGTTCTTTTTCTTTAATGGCTTTAATAACTTTTAATGCCTCTTTTTTATAATTTATTGCACCGCAGCTTCCCCATTGTTTGTCAGCCAGAAGCAGTGCATATGCTATATCAATATCTCCATCAGTTGCAGCATCCGCACCTTCATCATCCCGGCAGCATCTGTTTTGATGCCAGGCCATAAGGTCTTTGCTGTAGTTGCTAGGATGTTCCCTGAAGTAGTAATACATGCCATCGAAATGTTTTTTTGCATCTTTGTCATAACCTGCCATTAATGCTGATATTATCATTCCGTATCCGTGAGCTTCAGAAACAGTGATTCCGTCAGAACCTTTTCCTTTGCTAAGGTAGTAACGATCTTCTCCACATCCCTTTTTTATTAATGTTGTTTTCCAGTGATCGTAAAAAGATGTTACGGCTTTATCCATCTGTTCATTGGTAACACCTGTAGGGGTTATTATTCCTTCTGTGTACTTATGAGGCTTTGAACCAAAGGGAACATTTACTTTTGCATCACTATTTTGAATTTTATCACCAGTGAAAAGGGGGGATACAGGGTTGTCTCCACATTTTGTAATATTTTTGTCCACTTTTACAAAACCTCCCGGAAGGGCGATGCAGGCAGTAAAAAGCTGCATTGTGAAAAATAGAACTACTGAATTTAAAAATTTAACCGATTTCATTTTTTTCTCCTTTTTTATTGTTCCTGTTTTCATAGTGAACAAAAAATAAAAAAACGG
>JAFGVO010000056.1 GCA_016937935.1 Deltaproteobacteria bacterium
AATATGACTTTAATAATCTACTTAAAATTTACAATAATAAAAGCTTGATAATTGTGAAAACTTGTTATATATAATAGTTTATTAAAAAAAATAAGATTGTTAATCATTTTTATATGTTTACTAACATTTTTAAGTAAATACTTGACAACGGCTACGCCGGGTGTTAATATTCTTTTCTACATTGTGACTAAAAGGAGCTAATTCAAATGCCTACAATAAATCAGTTAGTTAGAAAAGGCCGCAAAACTGCACCACGTAAAGTTGACCAGGCCATGAAAAGATGCCCGCAGGTAAGGGGCGTCTGCACAAGAGTATACACAACAACACCTAAAAAGCCCAATTCAGCACTTAGAAAAGTTGCGAGAATAAGGCTTACAAACGGACAGGAAGTTACTGCATACATTCCTGGTATTGGACACAATCTTCAGGAACACTCAGTTGTTATGATACGCGGCGGCAGGGTTAAGGACCTTCCTGGTGTAAGATATCATATTATTCGTGGAAAACTCGATTCAGCTGGTGTTACAGACCGTAAACAGGGCCGTTCAAAATATGGCGCAAAAAGAGCAAAGAAAAAATAGGCTCTTAAGGAGGAACTGAAATGCCAAGAAGAAAAATAGTTGCCAAAAGAGATATTACACCTGACCCTATCTATAATTCTGTTTTAGTAAGTAAATTTATAAATGTAATTATGGAAGACGGAAAAAGAGGCGCTGCTGAGCGTATTTTTTACGGTGCAATGGATAAAATAGCTGACAAGATGAAAAATGAAAAGCCCGAAGAGGTTTTCGCTCAAGCAATTGAAAAAGCAAAACCTGTTCTTGAGGTTAAATCAAGAAGAATCGGCGGTGCAACATATCAAGTACCAATAGAAATTCGCGAAGAAAGACGTCTTGCTCTTGCAATGAGATGGCTGCAAAGATATTCTATTGCCCGTAATGGAAAAAGCATGGCTGAAAAAATGGCTGATGAATTGATGGGTACATATAATGGAGAATCAGCAACCTGTAAAAAACGTGAGGATACACATAAAATGGCTGAAGCTAATAAGGCTTTTGCTCATTATAAGTGGTAAACTGATTTTTTAAAATATTGTTTAAGGTCCAGAAGTTAAGTCTTCTGGACCTTCTTTATTATAAAATTGTTAATTTAGGATCTGTATCTGAAGGGATGTTAGGTTATTGGTTATGATAAAAATTGAAAAACGCGAGATGCCAATTGAAAGAATACGCAATATTGGAATAATGGCTCATATAGATGCTGGAAAAACCACGACCACGGAACGAATACTTTTCTATTCCGGCCGGATTCATAAGATGGGAGAAGTTCATGAAGGTACAGCGACAATGGATTATATGCAGCAGGAGCAGGAAAGAGGTATAACAATTGTTTCTGCGGCAACTACTTGTGAATGGAAGAATAACCGTATAAATATAATTGATACACCTGGTCATGTTGATTTCACAGTCGAGGTTGAAAGATCACTGCGTGTCTTAGACGGCGCTGTCGCGATTTTTTGTTCTGTCGGAGGAGTTCAGCCTCAAACTGAAACAGTATGGCGCCAAGCCAGAAAATATAATGTGCCATGTATTTGTTTTATTAATAAAATAGACAGGCTTGGTGGAGATTTTTACAAAAGTGTAGGAGAAATTAAAAATAAACTCGGTGCTAAACCCGTGATTTTGCAGCTTCCCATAGGTCAGGAAAGCGATTTTAAAGGGGTTGTTGATATTGTTTTGGAAAAGGCATATATCTGGCATGAAGATGATCTTGGCGCTGAAACATTTATAATTGATATTCCCGAAGAATTTTCAGATTCAGTGGCCAAAGCAAGGGAAGAACTTTTCGAAATGGTACTTGATTATGATGAAGAATTGATGAATGATTATCTTGAGGGCGCTTTGATTGATTCCGGCAGATTGAAAAATGTAATTAGAATTGCGGTATTAAAAAATGCTGTTACCCCTGTGTTTTGTGGCAGCGCCCTTAAAAATAAGGGGATTCAACCCCTTCTTGATGCAATTATTGATTATTTGCCTGATCCGTCCCAGGTTGGCGCTGCAATTGGAATAAATCCCAAAAAAGAAGAAAAAATTTTTCGCCAAGTTTCAGATGACGAACCTTTTTCAGCTCTTGTATTTAAAATTCAGAGTGATCCTTTTGTAGGACGTCTTGCATATACGCGGGTATATTCTGGATCTTTATCCGCAGGAACAGTTGCTTTTAATCCAAGAAAAAGAAAAAGAGAGCGCATTGGAAAAATTCTTACAATGCATGCAAATTCAAGAACTGAAACTAATTCACTACATGCCGGCGATATAGTTGCTTTAGTTGGATTAAAAGAAACTCAGACCGGAGATACACTTTGCCGGGAGGATAAGCAGATTGTATATGAGGGTATGCAGTTTCCTGAACCGGTTATGCATATAAGTATTGAACCGAGGACAAAGGGAGATGCGGATAAACTTGAGTCTGTACTTGACAGACTTACAGATGAAGACCCAACTTTCCGTGTAAGAAATGAAGAAGAATCGGGCCAGAAAATAATTTCAGGAATGGGGGAGCTTCATCTTGATATTATTGTAGACAGAATGAAAAGAGATTATAAAGTTGATGTAAGGGTCGGCAAACCACAGGTCTCGTATAGGGAAACTATAACTAAACGAGTAGATAGAACGGAATCGGTTTGTGACAGGCAGTTTGGCGGCGGGTCTCAGTATGGTCATGTTGTTCTTGATCTGATACCTCTTGAAAAAGGACATGGTTTGGTATTTGAAAATAAACTTTCCGAGAATCAGCTTTTACCTGAATTTGTATCAGCAGTAGAAAGTGCAGTAAGAGATGCATCATCGGCTGGAATAATTGCAGGATATCCCATTTTTGATATGAAAGTTGTTCTTTCCGGAGGGTCCATGAGAAGAGAAGACAGCTGCGAGGCTGCTTATAAGATCACCGCTGCCCAAGCATTTTTTGAGGCATTGAAAAAAGCGGAACCAACACTTTTGGAACCAATAATGCAGATTGAAATTCTTGTTCCGGATGAATATCTCGGGGAAATTATGAATGATTTTAATTCCAGACGGGGTAAAATTGAAAACATGCACATCAGGGGGGACTTAAAAGAAATAGTGGGCAAGGTACCATTATCGAATATGTTTGGCTATTCAACCGAACTTAGAAACAGGTCGCAGGGCCGGGGTACATTTTCAATGCAGTTTGATTCATTTGAAAGAGTTCCTGAAACAGTATTTGAAAAACTTAT
>JAFGVO010000057.1 GCA_016937935.1 Deltaproteobacteria bacterium
CTTCGTCAGATGCGGTGGTCTCGTTAAACATCTCAATAATATAACGATCCGTACGGTCAAAAATCTCATTAAAGTGAGAAGTATACTTTTTAGTAAGCTCATCCTTTAAGAGAGAATCACCGTCCGGCATTGCACCTTCAACCCGCAATTTGACGAGTTTTTCAATATAGGCCAGGATAAACTCCCGCTCGGACTGATCAAAATCACCATCAATATACCCAAACGTTGTAAGGTAAAAAATGATGGCCTGCATCTGTTTTTCTGCTATTTGTGAATTATTGCTAAATTTAATCATAAAAGGTTTATAACCATTTATTTAGTACGATGCAATAATACATTTGCCAGTTCTTTTAAAAGTAAAACAATCTGAGGATTGGGGGTTTCAATCTCATCTAAAGCCCTGACGGCAACTTTTGTAAACATCTCTGCTCTTTTTTTAACATTTTGAAGAGCTCCGCAGCTGTTTACAATGTCAGAAATTTTTGAAGCGGTTACTGACGGAGAGGCTCCATCTATAAGCTGCCGAAGGAGAATATTAATTTCATAACTCTTCTTTGAAGCCTCAATAAGGGGAAGTGTCAGCTTTCCCTGGGAGATATCAGCAAGCATATTTTTACCAAGGTTGTGGGAATCTGAAGAAAAATCAAGAACATCATCAATGAGCTGAAAAGCCATTCCGATATTTTCACCAAACAGCCCCATTGCATCACAATTTTTTTGTGACAGTCCGGACCACATTGCCCCTGAACTGGTTGCAAACTTAAACAGACTTGAAGTTTTACCACTTACAATTTTAAAATAATCGTCTACAGTTGTCCCAATTTTTTCACGCAGGGAAAGCTGAACAATTTCACCATTAACCAAAAGTTTTAAAGTCTCAACAAACAGAGTCATATAACTACTGTCAAGGCGCGAAATAGATTCTATGCATTTCATAAGCATAAAATCACCGCCAAGAATTGAAAGGGCATTGCTCCAGACTTTTCTGGCTGCGGGTTTTCCCCTGCGCATATCCCCTTCATCAATAACATCATCGTGAAGCAGAGTTGCATTGTGAAGCATCTCAAGAACCAGAGCAAGCTCCACAGGCAGGGGCTTTTCAATATCAGAATTTAAAGATATTCTTGATGAAATAAGCGTTAAAGATGGTCTTATACGCTTTCCTCCGGCACTTATTGTATACTTTGCAATTTCATCAACAGGAAAAGTGGCTTCAGAAAAATATCTGCTGAATCTCTTTTCCACCTCCAGGAGCCCTCCGTCAATAAAGCCGGAAACATCATTGAAAGCATCTGCAACAGAGCTATCAATACCTTTATCACCTGTTATGGATTTTAATACCCCTAAGGAGTTCATGATCTACCGGCCGGACTTGATTTGAGATTTTCCATGATTAATTTCATTTATTGCGCCAAGAAGGAATCGAACCTTCAACCTCCGGATTAAGAGTCCGCTGCTCTGCCTATTGAGCTATTGGCGCATTGCCTGCACGCTCGGGGTGACTCGAACACCCGACCTGCGGATTCGAAGTCCGACGCTCTATCCATCTGAGCTACGAGCGCATCAAATTGAAATAAATTTTCAAACAGGGTGAGAAACGGGACTTGAACCCGCAACAACCGGTACCACAAACCGGTGCTCTACCTATTGAACTATTCTCACCAGAATATCTACACTGACAATGTCAGTGAGGGGGCATTATAGCTTTGAGTTTTTAGTTGGCAACATTTTTTTTATTTTTTTCTAATTATTTTCAATAAAAATCAGTTATGAAGGTTATAACAAATGTTAATAAATTTAATTTATATGGATATTAAAAAATGAGACTATTCAAGATAACAACTATATTAACTATTTTACTTGCTTCATTAAATCCTCTCAGCAGCAGTGCTGGAGAAACTAAAAACAGTTCAACTGCAGAGTTCGAAGGGCCAAAGGCTCCTTCTGCTACAAATAAATCTCATAAAATACTCACTCTTGCTCAATGCATTGAAAGAGCCATTAAAAACAGTCCTAAACTTCAAGCGGAAAGTTATCGGCTCGTTTCACTTGAAGAGTCAAAAAAAGAGGCCCTCTGGGAACCATTCTCACACTTCAGTATCAAAGGCGTTGTCACTGTTGTTCCTGATAAATGCTCCGAATCAACCTGGGACGGAAGACTGCAAAGCTGTGATGGAGGTGCCCTTCCAGAAGACAGTTACTATAAAACAACATGGGGGCCAAGTTTTCATCTTGAATTTAAAGGTGGTCTTCCCATCCCTGTTTCAAATAAAATGTCCAGCGGTAAAGAGGCTCTTGATGAAGGTATAAAAGCGAAACAGTCCATGATGCCCTCTTTTAAAAATGAGATTCGATATAATGTGCACAGGGCATATTATGGAATAATAGGCTCAAGGGAGATGCTCTATACTCTTAGCGAAGGGCGAAAACAGCTTGCCAAGGCACGCCAGAAAATTGAATCAAACCTTGAAAATCAGGAAGGGAATGAGACCGAAATCGACCTGATTAAATTAAAAGTCTTTGAGGCCCAGCTTGATTCAATGGAGCAGCAGGCTAAACAGATTGAGACTTCAGCTCTTAACGCTCTACAGTTTCTTGTACAGGCAAAACAGGGAGAATTTGTTGATATTGAGGATATACCTCAGACACTTGTGGATTCATCTATTAAAAATCTTGAAGATTATGTGCAGCTTGCAATTGACAATCGCCCTGAGCTGGAGGCTCTTCGACATGGAATTAAAGCCTACAAGGCAAAAATCAAGTTCGAAAAATCAAATTTGATACCTGATCTTCAATTTGTCATATCCATGCGATGGGGATATACACCGGGTGTTGATTTCAGGCAAAATATAGGAACCGAGGCAAACCCTGAATATGTTCATGAAGTTCCGTATCTGTACCAGAATAAATACAACTACAGCAGTGTAGCTCCTGGTATTGGCCTTGTAATGAACTACCCCCTTGATTTTGGTCTTGATGCTCATAAAATTAAAAGGGCAAAAGCTGATCTTAAAGCAATGATGATGGATAACACCTATGCAATGAAGGGAATCATCCTCCAGGTGCAGAATGTCTATGCAAATATTGACTCTCTTAAAAAACAGATAACTGCCCTCGAAAATGCAAAAAAACTTGCAAAAGGGTGGATGGCCGCTGCAATTCAAAACCAGGCTACAGGCATTGGA
>JAFGVO010000058.1 GCA_016937935.1 Deltaproteobacteria bacterium
AGACAGTCGCGTGCACCGAAATTCCAATACAACACCTCGAAACAACGCCACTTTTTGCTTTTTTAAAAATGGAACTTCAGTTTAACCCATCGAATAGTTTTAATCACTTATTTTTATAAACTACCTATAAACTACCCACCCTAAGTGAGTAATTTTAATAAAAGGATTTTTAATAGATTGATATTGCTGTTGTTATTCGAAAACAATAACTTTTGTTGAATCGTTTTGTTTTGTGCTTAGATTTTCACTTTCGAATGGCTGGCTGTATGGGGCTGACCAGCTGTATATCCATTTTGCATCATCTCTTGGAATATTTACGCAGCCATGACTTTTTTTATGTCCAAAATCAGTATGCCAGGCTGTATGTATTGCAAATCCTCGTTCAGTTATGTAGTACATTACAAAAGGAACATCCTCTACACGTAAATAACCACCATACAGATTTAGAGTCTGAAGACGCCGTTTCCATTCAATTTTAAAGCTGCCTGTTTCAGTGTTATCTTCAATTCCTGTGGAGCATGGAACAATATAGACTGGCCTGTTTCCTATATAAACCGTCAATAGTTGTTCTTTTAAATCTACTGCAATCCATTTTTCATCAGAGTTTATTTTCTCAGTAGGAACATGAACTCTCAATTTTGCAACGTCTCTGTCTAAAATGTATTCATTTTCTGATAGCTTAATCCATCCTTTTTTTGAATTACTAAAATCCCCAGTTATAAAATCAAATTTATTAAAAGTTTTGACAATTGAAGCTGTTATATCAGGAAGACTATATACTTTGCTGCCACTGTTGATTATGAATCCTGAAAACGCATTTTTATTATCTTTTAATTCAACACCTATTTTATTAACAGGAGTCATCTCTTTTGCGTTATCACCATATACGTAGTGACCATCTCTTGTAATAAGGTATTTTTTATTACCCCTCTCAAGGACCTTTTTTACTGATAGAATTGAATTCTTATATAAAAAGTAGCTATTGATCCTATGGGAAAAAGAGTATTTGTCTGGATATGCAGTTGCGCCTCCTTTGCCTATTATATACCTTGGATATTCATCTGTTACACCGGAAATGTCGTCTTCTGCCGGAGATGGTGGTGAGGAAACAATTTTAAGACCTCGTGAGCAGATATAACCGCTATTTTCAACTTTTACCCAGCCCTGCTTGCAACCTTTTTTTATCTCTGTAGGAGTACCCGGAATAACTGCACCATAGTTGATTCTTGCAATTGGATTATAATTGGATGAAGGCTCAGGGTAAACAGCAACCTGTTTTCTTGTCATAAATGATAAAATTGTACTTTTATCTTTATCTGCATATACGGATTGACTTGCCAGAAAGAGGGAAATTGAAAGTATAATTACATGTTTCACAATAAAAAGACGGGGAAAGAGGGTTTTAAATTCAAAAATCAGTTAACCATTTTTTCAAGAGATGAGAGGTCAGGAAGTTCATCGAGATTTGGCAGAAGAACAATTTCTATTCTTCTGTTCTGAGCACGACCTGTGGATGTTTCGTTACTTGAAACAGGCTGAGTATCAGCATATCCTGCAGCAGATAGATTTTCTGATCTCATTCCTTGTTCAATGAGATGTTCAACTACAGAAACAGCTCTTGCTGCTGAAAGTTCCCAGTTACTTTTAAATTTCGAACTGGAAATAGGTTTGTTATCTGTGTGTCCTGCAACCTGAAAACTTCTGTCATCAATTGTAGCCAGGACTTCAGCAACATCTGATAGTGCTGATTTACCGTCTTTAGAGAGTTTTTCGCTGCCACTTGGAAATAAAATTTCAGATGCCATTTCAACAACCATTTTGTTGTTTACAATTTTAATCTTAATTTTTCCTGAATCCTGCATAGCTTTAAATTTGATAAGCATATCTTTAAATAGTGCAATTCTTGCTTTTGCTTTTTCAACAGCTGCAGCATTGGCATCTCGCTCATCTGTTAATTTTTCAAGTTGTCCCTGAAGAGCTGCAATTTCAGTTTCAAGAGCAGTTCTGTCCGCCTTCATCTGTTGAAGTGTACCTTCGAGGGTTTCATTAGATGCACGTGTTTCATCAACAAGTTTCTGAAGATTGGCCATGTCAGCATCATATTTTTCCTGAGGAATTCCACATCCTGAAAAAAGAGCGGCAGTTATTATACTCATACCTAGCAGAGTTCTAATTTTCATTTTTTATATCCTTCCATAAAAAAGTAGAATTATGATCTAAAACCTATTTAAGATTTAGTCAAGGATGGAAAAGTTGTCAAAATAAAATGCAATTTCCCGTTTAGCAGACTGGGGAGAGTCAGAACCATGTACAGCGTTTTCAGTCATA
Organism: Deltaproteobacteria bacterium; assembly: GCA_016937935.1. Lineage (GTDB taxonomy): Bacteria > Myxococcota_A > Polyangia > JAAYKL01 > JAAYKL01 > JAFGVO01. The sequence continues at coordinate 2,329 of JAFGVO010000058.1, forward strand.
TTTGCAGCAAAAAGTTTCCTGATAGTTCCATCATCGGCTTTTTCGGGGTTTGTAGCTCCCATAACTCGCCTTAATCTTGAGATTGCATCTTCCCCTTCCAGAACAATTCCAACAACTTTTCCAGAAGTCATAAACTCTTTAAGGCCATCAAAAAAGGGTTTTCCCACATGTTCTTCGTAAAATGCTGAAACTTTTTTATCAGAAAGTTCAGTCATTTTAAGCCCTTTAACAATAAGGCCTTCATCCTCAATCATTTTAATGATAGCGCCAATATTATTATCTTTTACTGCATTGGGTTTAATTACACATAATGTCTGCTCTTTCATTTTTAATTCTCCTTATTCTACTTCTTCATCAAGTTTTTCTTCAGTGACTTCAAGGTCTTCTTCCTTGTCACTATTTCCAGATTCCTTTGTTGTCTTCTTATCAGATTTCAAGTCAGGATCTGTTAAATCAACAGGAGGATTAACATATTCCGCCTCTGGTGGAAAGCCATATTCATGTCTTAATTTTCTTTGAAGTTTTGTAAAAAGAAGACTTTCAATGTAGCTTGGCTGCCCGGAAACAGTAATTTGCAGCCTGACAATTTTTTTATTATCAATATTAACAGGAATAATTTCAAAAGATGCGTTGCAGATCATATCCCCGTCTTTATATTCAAACAGAAGATATCCTGAATCTTTATCTTTTTCTAAAATATTATATCCTGAGTCAACTCTTATAAATCTTACGGCAGCCCGCCATATAATTGACTCGGAATAGGTCAATTCTTTAACGGTTCCGGCCTGAGAATTAGACGAAATGCTAAATGTTACAAGAGCCAGAGCTAAAAATATTAAATGTTTCATAATAGAGCCTCCATACCACCTTGTACTACACAGGAATACATAATTCAAATTTTTGACATTTATATATAAACTTTTATTCAGGATATAATTACTTATGATGGTTCTCAATTATGACTCTTCAGAGATTAAAGAGGTTCATTAGTCCTTGATTTAATCTTTTGGAGAGTCAAATGTGTTTTAAAAAAACTGAAGAAAATCGAAAAGTTATTTTAGTTGGTGAGAGGTATAAAAATATTAATGATTTAAGTTTGGGCTATCTTAAAGGTGCATTGGAACTGGCAGATGCAATTGTTGAGAATATTTACATAAATACTAGAGATAAAATGTTAACAGATGAAATATTAACAGTTGTTGATTTTGTAATTTGTAAACAGCCATTAATTGTTGGATTTTCAATGAATAACTGTAATTCAGCATCAGGGTTTTTACAATTTGCCAGACTGCTAAAAAAAAGAGGGTACAAGGGTCATATAACTGCGGGTGGAGAGTTTGCAACATTGGCAAGACAGTGGCTTTTATCAAAATACGAATGGATTGACAGTGTTTTAAAATTTGCCGGTGAGGTGCCTCTAACAGGTCTTTATCGCAGACTTAAAGATGGAATACCAATTGATAAAATTGCCGGACTGACTTTGAGGGGAGTTGTTGAGGGGAGTTGAGGAAATTCCCGCACCGGTCGGGGATCCACTTCCACTTCCACTTCAAATATTTGCATCCAGGGATCATTTTAGTAAAATTGCAGGATTCAACGGGGCACAGATAAATGCATCAAGAGGGTGTAACGGCAGTTGCACATACTGTAATTATTCAACATTAAAACGCCTTGAATACAGAGAAGCTAAAGAACTTAAAATGTCAATAACAGCAAAGAAAAACTGCAATATTGGAAGGTCAAAAATTAGAAATGTTAATACTGTTTGTGATGAGATTTCACAATTGTGGCACGAACAAAAAGTAAGATATTTTTCTTTTATCGACAAACAGCTTCTTCCGGATAATCAGAACAGTGCAATAGATTTTTTAGATAGTTTAAAATCCGGAATTGAAACTAGAGGAGTTAAAAATTTTAGATATGGCTTAATATTAAGAGGTGAAAACTTAACTGAAAAAATTATTGATAAAGCTGCTGAAACAGGTCTTGTTAACTGTTTTGTTAATATTGGATTCGGGACGCAAGATGAAGGGTTACTTTTTAAACGAAAAATTGATCATGAGATTATTTTAAAAATGATAAACCATTTAAATAATATGGGTGTTGCTACAGAAGCAAAATTAATTTTTATTCATCCATATTCAACTTTAAACAGTATAAAGAAAGCTCTTTTGCTTCTTAAATTTATTAATCACACAAGCCTTGAATTAACATCCATGAGAGTTCTATATAAAACTACTCTCTACAATAATTTGAAAAGAGAAGGGAGGCTTATTGGTAACCCTTTTGGATACAGTTATATTTTTGAGGATAAACAAGTTGAAAGATTTTCAAAAATATTTTCAAAACTGAGGGATGATGCATTTAAAAATTTTGCACTTTCTTCAAAAATAAAAAATCTTTTTATAAATATTGCCATGGGACAAACCCTGTTTGGAGATAAAAAAGTAAAATGGATTGAATTAGAGCTTAAAATCTTACAAAAGAACTTAAACAGACTCTATATTGATGTTTTTGAAGAAGCTTTAAATATTGTACAAAATAGTTCTGAGGAGAAAGAACTTGAAAAACTGATTTATTTTGCAAAATGTAAAAGTGGAAATCTTTTATCAAAGATTCAAGAACTTGAACTTTTAGTCGAACATTCAGTAAATAAACAACAAGAAAAAAGTAATGAGCTATTAATCAAAAATTACAGTTTTGTTTCCACTTACAAAAACCCTGTCGTCAACAACTTTTGAGACTGCCCTGGCGAGAACAATTTTCTCAACATCCATACCCGCTTTTGCCATTAGCTTTGATGTCATTCTGTGATTTGTTGAAATTACATCCTGTTCAATAATTGGGCCCATATCAAGATCACCTGTCACAAAGTGAGCAGTGGCTCCAATAATTTTTACACCTCGTTCATAAGCCTGTTTATAAGGGCTGGCGCCAATAAATGCGGGGAGAAAAGAGTGATGGATGTTAATAATTTTATTATTGAATTTATTTACAAATTCCTGAGGAAGAATTCTCATATATTTTGCAAGAACAATATAATCAGGAGCGTAACTGTCAATAATGTCAGAAATCTCCATGGCGTGCTCAACCCTGTCTTTGTTTTGATGAGATACCAGATGAAATGGGACTTTAAATTTTTCCACAAGGGGTCCAAGTGCAGCCCTATTGGCAATTACAGCTTCAATAGTGGCATTCAGATCATTATATTGAGTTCTTATTAAAAGGTCTCCAAGGCAGTGGGGCTCTTTTGTTGCCAACACCACAATTCGCTTTTTTCGTTTTGTGGCAAGCCTCACATTTGCATTCTCCGGCAGAAGGTTTTTTAATACTGCAAGTAAATTACTGTTGTCTGTAGAACCTTCAAAAGCAGTTCGCATAAAAAAGTGACCGGTTACAGGATCAACAAATTCTCTGTTAGAGAGAATATTTACCTCCCGATTATAGAGTTCAGTTGAAATACTTGAGACCAGTCCTTTGGAATCCTGACAGTCTGTAAGAAGAATATGTTGCTGTTTCACCTTGATGTCCTTTGGTAATAAAAAACAATGTTATTTTACATTCATATAATTCGAATGTCCAAATATAGACCGGTAATCTCAAATATTTAGTAATATTTTAAAAGTTTTTATGATACACACTTGAAACTATGGCAATTACAAATAACGACATAATGAGACGGATTCGCTATACTTTTGATTATAGTGATTCTCAAATGATTAATATTTTTGCGTCTGCTGATTTTACTGTAACCCGAAGCCTCATTAGCGACTGGATGAAAAAAGATAGTGACCCATCATTTAAAACTGTAGATGATCAAACATGTGCCTTTTTTTTAAACGGATTTATTAATGAAAAAAGAGGAAAAAAAGAGGGATCACAGCCAGAAATTGAAATTCGTTTGAACAATAATATTATTTTTAGAAAACTGAAAATTGCTCTGAATCTTACAGCAGAAGATGTTCTTGAAATACTTGGTCTGGCTGATTACACTTTAAGCAAACATGAACTAAGTGCATTTTTTCGAAATCCATCTCATAAACATTACCGAAAATGTAATGATCAGATCTTAAGAAGATTCCTCCATGGCATGCAAAAAAAATATCATCCTGAAACAGAATAGATATTATACATATAATTATTGTTGAATTTAAAATTCTATATCTGGAGGAAGGATATTTTTATCCCAAAAAATATCACTTTTATTATTAATGCTGTTTTCA
>JAFGVO010000059.1 GCA_016937935.1 Deltaproteobacteria bacterium
AGCTTGTGTTTTTGTAAAATATGAAATATTTTTAAAATTAAAGTCAGTTATTATTTAAATATTTTTTTAAAAATAAGTGACTAATATTATCAACTTTCAGGAGGGATATAATGAAAAGATCAATTATCGTAATGGCAGTTCTTGCATTTTCAGTTTCAGGATGTGTAAAAAAGAGTGTTCACGAGGAGACTCTTAAACAGCTGGCAGATACTAAAAATCAACTTGATCAGAGCAGCAAAAAAGGAATGAGTCTTGAAGATGCTCTGGAAAAAGAGAAAAAAAATGTAGCTAATCTTGAGAAGAAAATTGACCAGTTAAAATCAGCTTTGGCGTCTACTGAAAAATTATTAGCCGATGAAAAAGATGTTAATGCTAAATTGAATGAAACTTTAGCCAGCACAATAAATGACAAGGCTAAACTGAAAGCTTCTGCTGATGAACTTAAAAATGCTGTAGCAGAGCTACAGAAACGTAAAAAAGATGCTGAGGAAAGAGTTAAAGAGTTCCGTGATTTATTGGATAAATTTAAATCTCTGATTGATGCAGGTAAATTACAGGTTGAAATTCGTGATGGAAGAATGGTTTTAGTGCTTCCTACAGATATTCTTTTTGCTTCCGGATCAGCTGATCTTTCAGAAGAGGGTATTATTGCTGTACAGGATGTTGCAAAAATTCTTGTAACGATTAAAGACAGAGAATTTCAGATTGGCGGACATACTGATAATGTTCCCCTTGCCAGCAAAAAGAGATTTAAAAGCAACTGGGATTTGGCTGCTAAAAGGGCGATGGGCGTTGTAAATGCAATGATTGAAGCCGGGATGAAGGGCAGCAAATTAAGTGCTGCAAGTTACGGTGAGTTTAGACCTATCGCTTCAAATAAAACTAAAGAAGGTCAGGCTAAAAACAGAAGAATCGACATTGTTATTGTGCCTGATCTTTCCAAACTTCCAGGTTTCGAAGAGCTCCAGACTGCTGTTGAGCAGAAAAAATAGTCATTATATTTCAATAATTTTTTATCTCTAAATTAATGTCGTGTAGATGGTCTCAAAGATATGTATATATCACCATTTTTTATTTTAACCACATATCTTCTAAGGTCTGGTGAGTTTGGAGTGTATGATTCACCAGTTACTATATTATATTTCCAGAAATGCCTCGGGCAGGTTACAATGTTGTTTGAAACTTTCCCTTCTCCAAGATTTGCCCCCTGATGTTTACAGGTCATTTCGATGGCATAGATACCCTCTTCTTTAGTGTTAAAGATAGTGAGCCATTTGCCGAGAATTTTTTTATTAATTTTCCCGGTTTTTATAAGGTCATTTTCAGTTGTAATTTTAATGAAATTTCCAGAGTCAATATCTCCAAATTCGTCATCATAATTATTATCAGGTTCAAAAAAATTGTCTTTCATTATTCCTCCAATATTAACCTGTATGCGTTGTGTAACTTATTTTTTGCTTCATCTTTATTAAAAATTTTCCAGGCGTTTATAGTTTTAGCTGATGCTTCTTCTCTAAAAGCACTGTTTAAGGTAAACATCTTTAGTGTTTCTGCAAATTCGACCGGGTCATTTGTGTTGATACCCGTAACTCCATGATATTGATTAATACTGTCTAATATTTCTATGTCAGCAATTACTGGTAGACCTGCTTCTAAATAATTTACAAGTTTAATTGGCATACCTCCAGGCAGTGAACGGGGGATAATTCCAAAGTCACAATTGCTTATAAGTCTGGCAGTATGTTTAAAATCCTGCATGGGCTTAATTAGAATTGATTTCCTGGAATCTTTTGTAAGTTGTTTTAAAATTTCTTCAGTATTGTCTTTTGTATTGATGATTATTTGTAATCTGTTCAGGTATTTCTTGTCTAAAATATTAAGTGCATTTATAAGATTTTCTATTCTCTGATATGAATCAAGATTACCACTGTATATTCCTTTAATTCTATTATCTGAATTCTTATCTTTTTTTGTAGATTGCGGAGTTTCTATATTACTTGAAAATGCCGGATAGATTACGTTGATTTTATCTTTTTTATATCCATGAGCAATCATTTTATCTCTGTTATATTCTGATACGGTAACTATTCTATCTGCCCATGCAGGCAGAAGTTTATCAATTTGTCGCCCTGATAGTTTCAAAAAATAAGAGAGTCTTTTATTAAAATAAGTATGAAGTTCAGGTTCAAACATTGCGTGCTGATGAAAAACTAGAGGTATTTTTTTATATGGGTCTGCAATTTTTACAGCAATAAGAGCTTCATAATGATGGGCATGGATAATATGGGGTCTTCTTTTTTTAATTAATTTTGCAATTGTTAAAGCCATTGAAAGATCAAGAATAGCTTTAGTTAAAGAAACTCCACTTTTATAACTTTTAAATGGCGGGAAATCTGCAATCCTGATGATTTCAAAATTAGCACTCTTTTTTTTTAGACCTTCATAATAAGTTAATAGAGTTGTTTTGTATCCGGATTTTATAGAGAGTTCACATGTTTGATTTACAAGCGCCTGAGTCCCCTGATAGCTTGGAAATGGTCCGCAGAATATGTGCAATACCTCTTTCATAAATCCAGGTAACCAAGACGTTTAAGTCGATCAGCAACGGCTCTTTGTTCTTTTTTACTTAAACTTTGACTGTTTTTTTTATTTATTATTGTATTTAGATTTTTATTAAGAAGAGGAATGTTAAGTGCTTTACAGATTATATTTGCTGTCTGGTGAATTTTTAAAAGTTCATTTTTATCTGCAATATTTTTAATAGTGCTTGCAAATATACCTTTTGAGGAATGGCCGCCAGGCATTGATGTTCCTTTACGCCCCAGCAGAAAATTAGAATCCAGACGCTCAAAAAGAGGGGCTGTTTTAGTGTTGGAATTTTGGCAAACGGGTAGAAAACCATCTTTTAAATTTAATTCTAAAATAAAATCTGGAAAAAGGTGTGCATATGGTCCTTTATGAATATCCTCACGTCTGTGTATTTTTTTAATTATAGATGTATTGTCACTGAATTTAAAACTTGTTGATGCAATAAGTAGTTTTTTGTAAATTTCATCTCTTTTAGAAAATGGTACCAGGCCTTTAGGCTCTCTGCCAAGCTGATTGATCCAAATGGAGGGAGCATAGGGAATCTCTTCACTGAATGCCTGTGTGGTTTTAAAATCGATAGAACTAAATCTTTTTACTGATTCATATAATGTTGGAAACAGACCTCCAAATGCATTAAATATTTTTCGTCTAATTTTTTTAGGTATCAGCTTTGCAGCGTTGTTTCTTGAAGGTAGATATTCAAAAGAAAAATTTTGCTTTTTAAAATTTAGCAGTCCTGCTTTATGTAAAAACCTGTTTAAAAAAACAGCATGGTCTGAGTTACCCATTGAGCCATGATCAGAAAGAATAAAGATGGGTGCGTTATCACTTGCACTTATAATATTGCCAATAACTTTATCCATCTCAATATATACATTTTCAATTGTTTCTTTTAAAATCTTTGAAACGTTATCAGGCCTTCTTGGAGAGTTGTCATCATAAAAGGCGTAGAAGTGGTGTGCGGCAGTGTCAGTCTCTCCAAAGTAAAATGATGCAACATCAACAGGCCGGTTTTTAAGGAGCCAGAGAGCCATTTCTCCACGTCTATTAATTCTGGAAATTAATGATTTAGATGCCTCTTCATACCACTTTTCTGAATTTGAAAATTCATCTATGGGATCAAATTTAAGATGAATATCACTAAACAGATTTGAAAGAGTTTTGTGAAGCTCATGGGGATATACAAAAGAGCTGTCACCATTAGATGTAACAGGGGAGTCCCAGCCGCTTATCTGGTAGCCGTTAGTTTTTAAAGGGGGATACATTGCCGGAAACCATGCTGCTGAAGTTGTTAAATTATTATTTTCCAGGTGTTCAAAGATTGTTAAAAGTTCTCTTCTTTGTGTGTTGGTAAATTTTATTTTGTAACCCTGTTTGACTGTAAAATCCGTTACTCCGTGAAAAGATGGTTCTGCTCCTGTAAAGAAGCTTGTCCATGCAGGATAAGTAGTCGGAGGAAGAGTGGATAAAAGTTCTGTTAATATGCCGTCTTTTTTTATTTTGCTAAAATTTGGAAGGAGATTTTTCTTAATCAGATTATTTATAATTATCGGATCTGCACCGTCTATTCCAAGTATAATTGCTTTAGTTTTTTTCATTGCTACCAATTGGGAGGTGGAGGTACAGGCCAGTCAACATAATCAGGTGAAGGGTAGGCTGTTACACCTGTAACTCCCATGAGATATCTCATGATGAGTGATGGCAAAATAGTAATCAGTACAAAAAGCAGTAAAAATGATATTGATGATGGAATGATAAATTTACTTTTCCACCTTCTCTCAATACCCATCGCTTCTGGAAGACCGGAGAAGTAGAGTCTTGCGGTTATTAGAATTGAAAACACAATCCAAATAATTTCTCCTGTTTCGGGATTTAATGAAGAAATCGGTGCTATTGCCTGAAAAATTCCCGCAAACCATATTGCAGAAATTAGTGACATGGTAACCATTACTATCTGTTCTTTTGATGCACAGGATTTGGCATTTTCTGCCAGTTTTAAGAATATTAGATTCAGAGCCGAAGATATAATAAGTGCACCGGTTGTTATAGTAAGAAAACTTATTGCTGCACGCTCTATTGCAGTAAATCTGTCTGTAAATCCAAGCCAGTAGGAAGCCAGATGGGCGATAGTTACAATGATGGCCGGCAGAGTAGCTAAAATAATGGCTTCAGTTGCAATTATTCCCTTGGAGTATTGGTGCACTGATTTTTTAGAATTCCACCACTGTTCTGGTTTTATTATTAATTTTAGAGGTTCTATTATCACTATTTATACCGGATATTAAATTTACAACTTCCCAAGAGTTTTAAGTGCGTAATTTACGCTTCCCTTAATACATGCATTTTCAGTTTTCTGGGGACCGTTTTTACGTTTTTTTGTTTTTGTTTTATACTGCTCTAAAAAAGGAATAAAATTTTTCTCTTTAGTTTGTGCCATCTTGCTGATTATGAGATTTCTCTCTTTGCATCCTTTTTGTTCAATAAAATCTGCTGTCAAAGTATCATACCAGTTTATTTTTTCTTCATGGCCATTTTTTTCCAGGGCTTTTCTTACAGTTCTTCGTATCTCACCATTTGTAAGTGCAGAATTGCAAACTTCAGCCAGCTTTGTAATATCTTCGTCTGAGCCATATTTAGCAAGCATGTCTGCAGCTTTAACCCGAATCTCATCCCATTGAAGTCCTAGAGTTAAATTTTTAATAAATACTTCATCTTTTGCCATTTCATTGCTGGTGTTGATTGCCTGCTGGTATTGATAAAGTGCCCCTGTTTTTTTACCATCATTAAACAGAGTATGTCCGTATATCATTTGAGACTGTGATGACTCAGGGTCAATGGACAGAGCTTCTCTTGCCAGTTTAACAGCATCTGCGGGATTACCGCTTTCCATATTGTTAACAGCATTTGTCAAAAGATCTGATATCTGTTTAGCTTTTAACTCTTCTTCGGATAATTTTTTTTCAGTAACAGGCTTCTTCTTGATAATTTTTGCCTGGGGAGTTTTACCTTTATTTTTGCCGTCTAAATAAAATACAAGTACACCGGTAGATATTAATATCGCAGAAACTAATATTGCGATTAAAATAATTTTAGATTTTTTTGAAAAAATGGCAGTAAGCAGTTTCAGTTTTTGCTTTTTGACCCATTTTGCGTCAGGAATAATATTAGGCAGAATAATCGTAATCTCAGTGTTTTCTGTCAGTTCAACAGACTCGAGTGCTGTTAAAAAATCCTGAGCAGTGGCATATCTGTCGTCAGGTTTTTTGGACATTGCTTTGTTGATTATTTTCTGAAACTGTTTTGGGTAGGTTCCATGCTCACTTAGTTTGGGTGGAGGGGCTGTAAGATGCATGGAGAGAGTATCCATTGCGGTTTCAGCTTCAAATGCCGGCGAGCCTGTGAGCATTTCATAGAGAATAATTCCAACGGAGTAAATATCTGCACGGTGGTCGATTTTATCACCAAGAGCCTGTTCTGGAGAGAGGTATTTGGGTGTTCCGAAAACCATTCCTGTTTTAGTTAAATTCTTACCTTTTTCTTCTGTGGTAGTCAGTTTTGCAATACCAAAATCAAGAATTTTAACATAAGGGGAATTTTTATCCTGTTTAATAAGAAAAATATTTTCGGGTTTCAGATCTCTATGTATGACACCCTGTTCATGAGCATGAATAAGTCCTTTTAAAACCTGACTGATTATTTCGATAGTCTCTTTTGGATCAATTTTTCCTTCTCGTTCCAGGCGTTCATCAAGCTCTTCACCTTCAAGAAGTTCCATTGCAAGATAGAGTTGTCCATCTTCTGTTTTTCCAAAATCAGTGACAGAAATACAGTTGGGGCTTGAAAGTTTGCTTGAGGATATGGCTTCTCTTTCAAAACGCTGAGAAATTTCATCAATATGAGCGAGATCCTTGTGAATCAGTTTTACAGCCATTTTTTTACCCATTTTTATATGGGTTGCCTGATAAACGTGACCCATACCGCCTTCACCAAGGAGTTTTTCAATGCGATATCTCTGGGCAATGAGTTTTCCTATGAGTGGATCGGGCAGTGCGGGCAGAGAGTCTGGCGGAGTTTCTGTTTCCGAATTATTGTAATCTGCAATTTTAGTATCGTTACTATCCATAATTTAACTGTTTGTCACAAGGTTAAGCAGTGTGCAAAGTGAGTATCCCATATTTTTAACCGAAATCCACTCTTTGGGTCCATGAAGATTGACTGCACCGGTAAATATATTTGGAGTAATAATTCCATTCATAGATAATCCGGATCCGTCAGTACCTCCTCGTACCGGAACCACAACGGGTTTAATTCCGCTTGAAATTACGGCTTGCTTTAATTTTTGTGCAAGTCCGTCATGGCTTCTAATATACTTATACATGTTTGGGTAGCTGAATTCCACTTTTGTTTCTATGGAAAGTCCGGGTTCTTCGTTTTTTAGTGCATCTGCAATTAATTCAATATTGTCACAAAGCTCTTTAACAAGTATCTCCTCAAAATCTCTTACAATAAATTGAACAGTGCAGCTTGTGCTGTCACCTGTAAAAGATATGGGATGAATAAATCCTTCTCTATCTTTTGTATTCTCAGGACGCGGTTTTTCAGGGAGTCTCTCAATAAGTTTTGCCCCAGATCTTAAAGCATTAACAAGTTTTCCATATGCCTGTCCCGGGTGAATTGATACGCCGGTTATATTTACTGAAACGCTATAGGCTTCAAAAGTTTCAAAATTAATCTCACCTGCAAATGTTCCATCCACAGTAAATGCTATTTTTGAACCGAAGGTGTCATATGGAAATTTTGAAGCACCTCTGCCAATCTCCTCATCAGGAGTAAATGCAATTTTGATAGTTGGAATATTTTCCATTGGATATTTTTTTAGATATTCAAGAAGTCCCATAATAAGGGCAATACCAGCCTTGTCATCAGCACCTAAAAGGGTAGTTCCATCGGTTGTAATAATTGTATGTCCAATACATTTTGCCAGGTGTTTATCATCATTTGGAGAAATTATAATTTCATTTTTAAGATAAATATCAGTTCCATCATAATTTTCATGAATAATAGGGGTAACATTACTGCCGCTAAAAGCATCAGATGTGTCAAGGTGGGCAATCAATCCAAGTGTTTCTGATGTGCTGCCCGGCAAGGTGGCAGTGACATAACCATTATTATCAACAGAAGCATCATTAAGACCAAGCAGTAAAAGCTCATCAACAAGTTGCTTTGCAAAAAGCTTTTGACCCGGTGTTGAAGGTGAGCTGTTATTTGAAGGGTCTGAAGTTGTATTAATTTTTACATAGGATAAAAATCGTTCAACTATAGTTGTTTCATTAATTAAAATATCAGGGTTATTAAATATTTGTTGAGTCATATTTTAAAAAATCTGCAATTATTGATTTATTCTTACTTCTGTCAGGCGATTTAGATAATCATAAAAATTATCAATCTATATAGATTATTTCACAAATATTTAAAAGGTTTGTAGCAGATAAATTTAAAACATCTTCAACAGCCTCAAAACAGGGATGGATCCAAACAAGTAAATAAGATCAAACAAGGCAAACAAGGACGGAGGCTTTCGTATATCGTATTTTGATATTATTTTTAATTTGTGTTCAATCTACAATTTTTAGATTACCAAGCAAGTTAACTCAGTAACTCAGTACGGAGGCCAGAGATTATTGTTTGCATTTAACTCTTTTTAAAAATATATTGCCTTATAAAACGATGTATATTAAATCCCATTGAGTCATGCTTGTTATATCATTTATAAAAAGTACCTTGATGATTTTGTATACGCTGTTTTTAGCGGCTGTAGCGTTTGTTGGTCTTTTAATTGAGCCTACTGGGCGATTGTATATGAGAATTGCTCGTCATTTTTGGGGTAGGGTGGTGTTGGGTATTGGTGGGGTTAAAGTTAAAGTACATGCGAAAGATGATGTTGATTGGAAAAAAACTTATATTGTTTGTGCAAATCATTCCAGCCAGATGGATATTCCTGCACTATTTGCAACTTTGGAGATGCCTGTACGATTTTTAGCAAAACGCTCTTTGTTTTTAATTCCTATATTCGGATGGTCCATGTTTCTGGCCAGATTTATTCCCGTGGACAGAGCAGGGGGCAAAAAGGCTGCTCTGGCTTTAAATAATATTGTAGCAAAACTTAAAAAAGGACCTTCCGTAATAATTTTTCCTGAAGGGACAAGAAGTTCTGACGGAGTATTAAAGACTTTTAAATCAGGTGCATTTGTGATGGCAATTAAATCAGGAGTTCCGATTTTGCCAGTTGCCATAAAAGGTTCTTTTGACGTTCTCCCTAAAGATACACTGCTTATCAAATCGGGAATTATTGATGTGATTATTGGAGACCCCATTGAAACTGCCTTTTTAAAGGATACCGACCGCCATGATTTAAGCAGAAGGGTTAAAGATTCGATATCCTGTATGCTTTCTGAGAAGTATAGTACCAAGAGAACCGTATAATTTATTTACCTGTATTTTCAAAAACTTACCCGACAATTTGTAGTTTTAGGTACTTTTTGCATTTTAGTTCATCTTATAATTTGAAATCATTGCATTTTATCGTCTATAATAAGGTTTTATAAGTGCTCAAATTGTTGAGTTGGAGTTTGCATGTTAAGAAAAGTTATTTATAAAGCAATCGGTACCGCAAGTCATGCTATTGGTAATATCTCAGATTTAGAGGTTCCTAAAGTCGTCTTATCTCCGGCAATAAAAATATATACTATGGGATTTGGAATCAATATGGATGAGGCTGAAGTTCCTCAAGCGGGCTATAGCTGTTTTGGAGATTTTTTTGCGAGAAGATTAAAAAAGGATGCAAGAGTTATTTGCCCTGATAAAGATGCTATAATAAGTCCATGCGACGGCAGACTGGTGGCAACTCATGATCTTGATGATGACGGTAAATCAGGTCTGGTTGTAAAAGATTATGATTATACAATTGCAAAAATGGTTGGAGAACCTGTGCAGGATAAATTTGCAGGAGGAAAAGGCGCAATTATATATCTTCATCCAAGAGATTATCACAGGGTTCATGTTCCTTTTGATGGTGAGCTTATAAGTGTGAGGCATATTGCAGGAACACGATTTCCTGTTGCACCATGGTCAGAAAAAAGAGTTACCGGACTATATGAAAAAAATGAACGTATGGTTTTTAATTTTAAAATTTCAAATGGGTTTTTAACAGTTGTAATGGTTGCTGCATTTGGAGTTGGAAATATCACATCTGAGTTTTCTCCAGGCAGTGGAAATCATGTTTCCAGTGCTAGAACATTTAAAACAGAATTAAAACTTTCTAAAGGTGATGAATTAGGTACTTTTAGACTTGGTTCGACTGTTGTTTTACTTTGGAGTAAAAATAGTATCGAGAATTTAATTTCAGAAGAAACACCGCTGATTTTTGGTGAGAAAATAGCCAATACACTTAATGTCAGCAATACTGCCGGAGAAAAAGATGAATGACAAAACCGGAAATGACGATGTTCTTGAACTGACAGAGGATATGGCTCATGTTGAGGATGAGACTCAAAATGGCGATTCAGTATCTGTTGAACGGCCATCAGTGTCTTCTGTTGTAGCAATCCCTCCAATGGTCGTTATGAAGAATGCTGGTTATATTGATGACAACAGTTCGCCGGATGTAGATGCTGCTATCAACGCAATTGATGAAATTCAGGCAAAACAGTCTGGTCATACAGACATTGAAACTGCAACAGATTCTGCTCAGAAAAAGGCTTCTGATGTTGCCGTTGTTGAAGAGGCTCCATTTCAGCTTGAAGAGGATCATGTTTTAGTAGAAGGTGATGAGGTTTCAAATCTTAATGAAGAGCCTGTTGAACATGCTTTTGATTTTGGTTCTCCGGCAATGGTGTTTGATGATGCACCATCTGAAGATAGTGCAGGTATTCATGGTGATGATGACGATTACGATGTTGAAATTTCTGCTGGTAATGAGAGTTTAAGCCAACAATCTGAGCTGGAAAGTTCAGAGGATTATGACGTTGATATTTCAGTAAATACTGAAGATGAAACTTTTACCGGAGAAAATTATCCTGTTGTAAATTATAATGATGAACCTGTTGTTGACTTAACTACTATTGATGAAGTTGAATCTCAACCAGTATTTGAACCTGAAGAAATTGATGAAGACGAGATCGATGAGGCTGAAATTGAAGAGATAGTTTCCAGGCCTCCTGCTGATACAAAAGTTCATGCCTCTCCTCCTCCTTTAAAAGATAAAAGTAAGCCAATTAACAGTTTTTTTAAAAATGATGAACTTGCCAAAGCTCAGGCTGCTTTAAAATTAAAGGCAAAAACACAGAGACATCAGGGGAAAAGAGAGTGGTGGTCTTCAATATTTGATGATGAGTACCTGATGCTTGAGCCTGAACTCTCTTCTATTGAAAATCAGAAGCAGATTGATTTTATTCAAAAATCTTTAAGCCTTCCTCAAAATGCACTTATTCTTGATCTGGCTTGTGGAATAGGAACTAATTCAATTGGAATGGCTAAGAAGAATTACAGAATTGTCGGTGTGGATTTATCACTTTCCATGCTTGCAAGAGCTGGGGATGCTGCACAGGAAGCCGAGCAGAAAATAAATTTTATACATGGGGATATGAGGGATTTAGGATTTGATAAAACATTTGATGGTGTTTTTTCAATGAACACAAGTCTTGGTTTTTTTGATGAACAGACAAATATTAATGTTCTAAAAAATGTTTATAAAGCTCTAAAGCCCGGTGGGGTTTTTCTTCTTGAACTTGTAAACAGAGATTTTGTAATTCGTCAGCAGCCTAACATGGTCTGGTTTCAGATGGATAATATGGTCTGTATGGAAGAGACAGATTTTAATTATATCAATAACCGTCTTTATATAAGCAGGCAGATTATTATTGGTGATAATGAACGGCAGACAAAACATGAATTTTCTATTCGCCTTTTCTCTTTAAATGAGATTGGGCAGCACCTTCATCATGCGGGCTTTGCTGTAAGAAAAGTCTCAGGACACAGAGCAACTCCTGGTGCATTTTTCGGGTCAGAGTCTCCCAGAATTATTATAGTTGCTGAAAGACGCGGAGATTAAGCTTCCTTGTTCAGAATATTGTCATTTTATTTTTTTAAAAATATCTGTTTTTCAATCATGAAAGTTCTAATTGTTTTACTTCTCCTTTATTCTGTCATTGATATTGTAGAATTGGGATCAAGAAATGAAGAGAGTTATACAAGTCTGTTATTGAGTTACTGGTATAAAATTCCCTATATGATAAGTCAGCTATTACCATTGTCTCTTTTTATTGGTGGTCTTTTATCTGCAGGAGGCTTAAAAAAAAGAGGTGAATTTACGGTCATATGGTCCACTGGAAATTCTTTTTATACACCTGTTATATCATTTGGAGCAGCAGCTGTTTTATTTACATTTTTTAACTACTTTATAATTAATGATATTTCACCATTCATGATGGCAAAGCTGGATAAAGCCAATAATAAATCTCCTGTTATTTTTTTGGATACCTATGTTTCAGGTTCAGACATTGTTACTGCTGATTGTAACGATACCTCTACTCAATATATTATAAGAAGAAAATATGGTGAAGCTGTTAACCTTTATATGCAGGATAAAAATAATGGAACATTGATTTCAAGATGGAATAAAAAAAAAGGTTGGAAAAATGATGATGAAAAAAAAATAAGATTACCTGAAACTGTTTTCACTCCTGCAATTGGTGATGATGGAGTTGTTGGTAGATCTTTAAAGACAGATTACCTTAAACATATTGTAAAAAAATTTAGTAGAAGCGGTATTGATCTCAGGCAGGTAAAAGCTGTAATTGTATTGAGAAATGTGACTGCTTGTTTGTCTTTTTTTATACCTGTTACAGGTTGGTTTTTAGGATATATTTTTAACTTGATGACACCATTAAAAGCCATATTTTTTGGAGTTGTTTCAAGTGCTGCTTTCTGGCTTTTACTGGCATTTGTCTGGACCGGGTCAACTTTAGGTGTGATTAGTGTGAGTTTTATATGGGTTCCTGGTGTGCTGGCAATTGTATTGGCTGTTGTATCCGCAATTATGTCATTTATCAGTTTTCATCGCCTGTAAAATCCATTGACTCTTCTTCTTCAATTGTGAAGTCCATTGCGTCTTCATCTCCTCCATCATCATCAGTAAAATCCATGGTTTCTTCGCTGTCTTCAGCAACTGTTTTTTTCTCTTTTACAAGGCGTATTATATTAAATTCAACTCTGTTATTTGCATCTCTCCCTGCTTTTGTATCATTGCTTTCAACAGGATTATCAGCTGCATGGCCTGTTGTATTGATTCTGTCAGTTTCAACACCACTTTCAATAAGCATATTTTTAATAATGTCAGCCCGGTTTACAGTTAACTCTTTGTTTGCATCTTCTTTACCCATAGAGTCAGTATAGGTGTCAATTGAGAGTTTCCATGTTGTGTTGCTTTTAAGAACCTGTGCTATTATATTTAATTGAGTCTTAATATCTTCGGTTAATGAAAATTTATCACTCTTTTTCTTGTAGATTATTGCCTCACTTAGAACAAACTGATTATTTACAATTGTAACAAGTGCACGGTTTTTATCAGGACATCCGTCATTATCGTCTTTGCCGTTTAGTGTTTCCGGTTCATCCGGGCATTTATCAAAAGCATCGGAGACACCATCAACATCATTGTCAATATCCGGGCATCCGTCTTCATCCTGAAAATTATCCATGTCTTCTTTAAGGAGTGGGCAGTCATCCATTTTGTCTTCGATGCCATCCAGATCATTATCTTTTTCCGGGCATCCGTCTTCATCTTCAAAGCCGTCATAATCCTCAGCTTTATTGGGACACTTATCTGCAGGCTCTTTTATTCCATCTTCATCATGGTCAAGATCCGGGCATCCGTCTTCATCACGGAAGTTATCTTTATCTTCAGGTTCATTTGGACATGAATCATATCCGTCCTCAATTCCATCATTGTCATTATCAAGATCAGGACAGCCATCTTCATCCTGAAATTCATCAATGTCTTCAGGCTGCTTAGGACATTCATCAACATCGTTGTCTATTGTATCTCCATCAATATCCCATTCAGATACCTGCAAAAATGCATTTGGATCTTTTTTGGTTGTGAGTGCCCAGTTGAAACCTAGCATTCCTTGTACCTGAGGAACACCAATTCCGCTGATTATACCACCACCGGCAGCAAGTGAAATTGTGAAATCTTTTTTGATATTAAATTTAGCACCACCATTAAAAAGGAGAGGAGCGCTTTCAATGTCGTTAAAGTTGGCAGATACAAAGTTCTTTTCTCCATAGACTTCGGCAAAAAACTCAATTGAAAAAACATCTTCTTTTATTTTCAAGTCGTATCCGACGCCTGCGCCATAGGTTAGAGCGTGACCGATAGCCGCAGAGTAGTATTCAGTTTTTTTACGAGCTTTAAAAGCTATATTTCCTAAGATTTTTAAGGGGCCAAATTTATATGATGCGAGAATTTTAGGGGCAGTTAAAGTTAAAAAAGATGAGCCTGAATAGCCTCTGCCCTGACCTGTCCATTTTGACATGGGAAGTCCGGGAATAATTGCGGCAGCAAGGGCAAAACCGTCGCTGTTCTCTTTTCCCAATATGCGTCCTTTCAAATGAATTCTTATATCTCCAACTACTCCATAAGTATTGAATTTGTCAGATTCATCAGCTTCAAGCCACACCTGACCGGTTTGATTATTTGATTGCTCTCTTGGAATATATCCTGACTGCCAGATGATTATGGGAACTGCAAAGCCTGCAGAAAATCTTTTCAGAAAGTTAAAGCTAAAGAGTATATCCGAGACAAGTGCGTTTTTAACATTGTCAATTGTATTTGAGGAGTCACCGCAATTGTTGTCAGTACAGGAAACTACTACAAATGGTCTGTGTTGATAGGATGTTACAAAACCTGCAGAAGGTTTATTGTTTTCACCTGATAAAGGAGATTCGACCGCTATGAAATTATCTGGTCCAGGAGCCGGTTCCAGAAGATTTGTAGGAAGTAGAACACCTTTTGTTTCATCTGCGTAGCCTGTTAGGGAAAACAATGTAACAATAGTGGCAATGATTAGATATTTGTTCAAGTTCATATTAAATTTATTTCTGCATGTTTTGTTCATTATTAATCTCTCATTTTTTACCAGATATTTTAAATTTTCTGATTAATGATTTTGGTAATGAATTATACTTGTATCAAAAGATTTTACAAACTCATTATCTTTAATTTGTCTATTTTTACATTTTTACATATATACAATAAAATCACATTCAATTCTTTTAAATTATTTCACTGTATTTGTAAAAGTGTAATATTTTTAAATTTATTTTTAAATTATGTTAATGCTATAGTATATTTAATATAATTTTAAAGAATTACAAGTTTCTAAATTTAACGGATATGGCAAAACGATGAATGAAGTTACAGAAATAAACAGCAAGGATTTATTCAAATATTTTAAAAGTCCTCCCTGGAAAAATCAGGCCGATTTTAATAACTTTTTATCTCAGCTTCCACCTTTAGCCGATCCCAAAATGGTTCG
>JAFGVO010000060.1 GCA_016937935.1 Deltaproteobacteria bacterium
ATCGCTGATTCGTAGAGCGAAGCATATTGTAAAATATGATAATATTCTTTTTTAAACTTTGGGTAATTTGTACCCGTTTTGAAGGAGAAATATTATGTCGAAGGGACGGATTTCAATGAGAAAATTAAAAGAGATTTTACGATTACGTCTGGGTGAAAAGCGTAGTTTGCGGGATACGTCAGCCAGTGTGAGGTGTTCGCCTTCAAAGGTTCATGATGTTGTGTTGCGCTTTAATACTGCCGGGCTGACATGGCCTGTTGATGATTCACTGGAGGAATCTGACTTAGAGCGGCTGATGTATGATTCTCCAGGTAAAACAATGTCGCAGAAAGTTAGCCCTGATCTCAATTATGTTAACACTGAGATGCACAGAAAAGGTGTAACGCTGCAGCTTTTATGGCAGGAATATAAGGAGATTAACGGGAGTTTCGGGTATCAGTACAGCCGGTTTTGCAGGATGTACCGGGAGTTTCAAAAGAAGCTTTCGCCCGGCATGAGATATATTCATAAGGCCGGGGAAAAGGGTTTTGTTGACTGGTCGGGGGATGGGGTTAAAATTACAAATGGAGATACCGGCACAGTATGGGAGGCACCTGTTTTTGTGGGTGTTCTGGGAGCCAGCGGCTACACATTTGCTACGGCAAAGCCTGATAGAACTTCAAGGAACTGGATTGATTGTCACTGCGAGATGTATGAGTATTGGGGCGGTGTTCCCGAGCTTACAATACCCGATAATGAGCGGACAGGGATTACGAAAGCTTGTAATTATGAGCCGGATCTTAATCTGACATATTTTCATATGTCACGTCATTATGAAACGACAGTTATTCCCACAAGACCTGGAAAACCTAAAGATAAAGCGCTGGTAGAAAATGCTGTTCTGATTGTTCAGCGGTGGATTATTGCAGCATTGCGTAATCATACTTTTTTTAATGTGGCCCAGGCTAATGAGGCTATTAGAGAGAAATTGATTGATTACAATAATAAAAAGATGCAGCTTGTTGATTCGAGCAGAAGCGAGTTGTTTATTTTACTGGATAAGCCAGCGCTAAAACCCTTGCCGGCTATAAGATATCAGTATGCGGAATGGTCGGAGCCAAAGGTTCATATAGATTATCACATTCTGGTTGATAAGCATTATTACAGTGTTCCTTATCAATATATTGGTGAAAAAGTTAGCGCCTGCCACCAGACAGATTTATAAGGTGGGCTCAAAAAGTGGGTCCTAATGCCGGCAAGGTTATTGAAAACAATTTAGCTTCCAGACGTCATCCGGAACAGGCTTTTAAAACTTGTCTTGGAATCATGAGACTTGGAAAAAGATACGATGACAAACGGTTGGAATCTGCCTGCAAAAGGGCTCTGTTTATCAACTCGATTTCATACAGAAGCATAAATAATATTTTAGAAAAAGGACTGGATAAAAAAGAACTTCCCGTCGCTGCTTCTTCTCCGGCTCATACAATGCCAATACATGACAATATCAGAGGCCCTGAAAATTATCATTGAAAGAATGAATGGAGATAAAAATGACAAACGAAGAAACATTACGGCAATTAACAGAAATGAAATTATACACGTTCAGCGCAAGCTTCAGAGATTATCTTGAAAGTACCGACCATGATGAACTGACATTTGAAGAACGCCTGTCATTTATGGTTGACAGAGAATGGAGTGACAGAAATGAACGAAGATTAAACAGAAGATTGAAATCCGGAAAACTTAGAGAAGAAGCCAGTGTGGAAGACATCAACTATCAGCATCCAAGAGGTTTGGACAAATCGGTGATGCAAAGACTCATTGCATGTAAATGGGTTAAAAATGCAGAAAACATAATCTTTACAGGCAAAACAGGTGTGGGAAAAACATGGCTGGCCTGTGCACTTGCAAACAAAGCATGTCGAAACGGAGCAACAATTAAATATGACCGGATTCCAAGACTTTTAGAAGAATTATACGTCGCCCATGCTGACGGCTCCTACCCTCAGGTTATGAATAAATTAGCAAAAATAGACGTTCTGATTCTGGATGACTTTGGACTTGCACCATTATCTGACACCGAAAGACGTGATCTGCTGGAAGTTTTAGAAGACAGACAAAAAAGGAAATCAACAATTTTTACAAGTCAGATCGATTTAAAACACTGGCACGAAATAATTGGAGAACCGACAGTTGCAGATGCCATTTTGGATAGATTAGTAACAAATTCTCATAAAATAAAATTAGGCGGAAAATCACTTAGAGGTAAAAAATAATGAACATAATAAAACCTCCATCAAGAGCCTCCCCGAAACATTAAAAATAACACTTTTTGACAGTCAGATTAAAATCTGACATAAAAATAAAGAGCGTCGCTTCGCTCCGACGAAAATGGGATTAAAAAGTGATCTCAATCAGTGGAACAGGTGATCTCAATGGAGTGGAATCAGTGATCTAATTGAGTGGAATACGCAGTGCGGAAGCTGATTCTTCAAATATCCATCGCTGCGCCATTATTCTTTAACCACTCAACATGTTTAGTATAATCTGGGATTAATTTATCTACTTCATTCCAGAAAGCTTTGGTGTGATTATCAATCTTCAAATGAACCAATTCATGAACAATGACATAAGACAATACATCCAAGGGCAGCAAAATGCATTTCCAGTGAAAGTTTAAATTTCCCTTACTTGAACAGGATGCCCATCTATTTTTTAATTCCATTATTTTTATATTTGATGCTTTTACAGCAAGTCTGTTCTGGTATCGTTCAACTCTTTCCTGTATTTTGGGCAGCCCTTTTTCTTTGTAAAAATCAATAAAAACCTGTGGGGCTTTATCCTTGAATGTTTTATCTAAAAGAAAATAGCCGTTTTTAAGTATTAGCGGTGCAGATTGTTTTTCTTTAACAATTTCCAGCCGATAGTTTTTTCCGAGGTACAAGAAAGACTGTCCATTGACATATTCGCGTTCGACTTTGGAAACATTGGTTGATTCCCACTCTGCCAACATTTTGAATACTTGATATTCTTTCTTTTTTACTACATCAGCTATTTCAGAATCCGTTGCTGTTTCTGGTGCAAGAACAGATACCGAGCCATCCCGTTCTATATAAATACTCAGAGTTTTTCGGTTACTCTTTTTAATTGTTAAATCGACATTTTCAAGCATATCAGTCTTCACGCCTTATCAGGTCATTCTCTCTTTTTTCTGCAAGGCTTAGAATATCAGCACATATTTTCTCATGTTTAGAATCAATTTCCGGTATCCCGCAAAAATCAAGCTTGTCATCTATTTCACCTTGCAGTTTTTGAACTTTGGCAGCTCGTTTCCAGAAGTTTGGTATCTCTAATTTGTGCTTTAATAATTCAACGATATCAATCACAAGATTTTTTACTTCTGTTTCCTGAGCGACATATGGTACAGCTGGCTCGCTTACTCCATCTCCGGTGGCTTCCGTGTTCTTCGT
This sequence comes from Deltaproteobacteria bacterium, assembly GCA_016937935.1. Lineage (GTDB taxonomy): Bacteria > Myxococcota_A > Polyangia > JAAYKL01 > JAAYKL01 > JAFGVO01. Next base: position 3,450 of record JAFGVO010000060.1, read on the forward strand.
AAAGGCATTATTTATCAGGTTGCGATAAAAGACATCTTCAATTTCATCGAGGCCTTCTGCTGTTTCACGGTTTTCACTTTTCATTTCATTGCGAAGTGAATCAAGTTCATCTATAATGACATCCCAATTTCCACTATACTTTTCCAGAATAGCCATTAACCTGTCGTTGAATTTGGTATAGAGTTCAGGGTCATTAGACATATTCACTTTGATATGCCTTCTTATGGCATGCTCCATCTCAGAAGCTTTTGCTTTTTTTGACTTGCCGTGTTTGTCAAGTTCTTTGGGGAAATCATCTGACAGTAAAGAGACCGGTGGTATTTTGCTATCTATTCCTAATGAGATTAGATATTTATCAATAAGCTTTCTGACCTTTTCACCAGCCCATTTCAGATCCATAGTTTCATCACGGTAACGGTTTCGTATTCTCATCATCAGATAAGCGAAGCGTTTAGCCGGGATGTAGTATTTATCCACCGTTCCTACATTGAACAGAAGATCGAGACTATCAAAAAAGGCTTTCAGGTAGGTATCAAATTGTGCACGGAAGCGGATTTCTTTCGCAAGCTCTATACAACTCTCTGCAAGCTCAAACTCTTCTGTTTTATCATCCATTTCCTGATTGACAAAGTCTTCAAATTTCGTAATACCGTTATCGGTAAAGAGCTGAATAAGTCTGTTGAACCTGGCTTCTAAAACGGGAATCTCTTTATTGATGTCCCTGAAGTATTCCAGAAACTCTTTCAATTCTTTTTCATCCTCTTCGCCATATATTGCAAGCGCTTCTTTCAGGTGGTTGGCAACGCCAAAATAATCAACAATTATTCCATGGGTCTTTTTTGGCCCTTTTGTTCTGTTTACTCTGGCAATGGTTTGTAGAAGGTCGTGTTCTCTGGTATTTTTGTCAAGGTACATTACTTGTTCAATGGGGGCGTCGAATCCGGTAAGTAGCCTGTCGCAGACACAGAGTATCGCCACACCAGATTCCGGTTTGCTATAGTCAAAATCCTTTTTGAAACTCTCTACCGCATTAAGGCGTTTTGCTTTTCCCCGTGCTTCGCTGATAAAACCTAGCTCATTATTATCCTGCATGGTGACAACTGTACAGACTTCAAGAAACTTTAATTGCTTAATAAAGTCTTCGTCTTTTTCAGATTCCGGTTTTGCTTCTTCTTTCTGGATTTTCTTATCAATAGCTTCCTTAATCAGATATTCATAGCGGGCGGCGGCAAGGATAGAGCTGGCAACAACTTGAGCCTTAAAGCCATTCACCATGATTTCATTGGTATAATGTTCAACAATGTCCTCAGCAATATTACGAAGCCTGTCCATGTTTTCAAGATAGGCCCGCATTGTTCCGTATCTTTTTTGAATTTCAAGGCGTTCTTCCTGTGTGCGCTCTTTAAAAACATCTTCGAATTCACGGTAAAGACCTTCTTTGTCTTTTATGGTGTCTTTACTTGTCTTGCCTATATAAACTATATCGAGAGTTGCCCTGTCTTTAACCGACTGTTTAATCTGGTATTTATCAATCCATTCAGAGCTGCTTCCAAACCGCTCGTGGGTTCTAATTTTATGTCGTTGAGTCAAGAGTGGAGTTCCGGTAAATGCAACTTTTGTGGCATTGGGGAAGGCTGTAAATAGATTGTCTCCCATTTCTCCGCCCTGGGTGCGGTGAGCTTCATCAATCAGCATCAATATTCTGTCTGATGTGTTTACAACTTCAAAAGGCTTGAATTCCGGCACTTCTCCTTCTTCTACATAGGCTTTCATCAGAGCTTTTGAGTGCTTGATTTCCTCTTTAAGAAACTTATGAATCATAACCATGTTGAGGTTTGATGAATCATCTGACAGCAGGGGGCGCAGGTTCTTTCTTTTATCAATAACGGTTACTGTTTCACCCGTTAGTGTGGCAGTATTGGTGAGTTGGTCTTCAAGGTCGGTACGGTCATTTACCATAATAACTTTATGATCTTTTAAATCTTCCTGGCTTCTGATTTTACGAACCAGAAAAACCATGGTTAAAGATTTACCTGAACCCTGCGTATGCCACACCACACCGGAACGCTCCCGACTTGAATCGCCTTTTCGTAAACGCTCAAGTATTTTTCCAACTGCTCTATATTGCTGGTAACGGCAAACTACTTTGACTTCTACTCCCTCTTTAATTTCCATAAACAGGGTAAAGTGCCGCAGAACATCGAGCATAATCTCTTTATTGAGGATGCCGTGAATGACTACTTCCTGCCTGTCTTCGGGTGATACCTTGTCACTTCTTAAGGTGTACCGCTCTTTCTCTTCATCTGTGTATTGCAAGGGATTAATAACCTTATATTCTTCCGGGAAAATGTCTTTCCAGTTCAGGTAATAGTCAAAATTAGCACTGACTGTGCCCACACGGGCTTCTGTACCATGGGTTATGATGCTGAATAGATTAAAGTGAAAAAGCCGTTCTTCTCCCTCTTTTATACCAAAATCATCATCCCGGCGGTTGCTGTAACGGCGAATCTGAATTTCCGCTTCGGAAAGCGGTTCTGTAACGCCGGTGTCTTTGCATTCTATGACACAAAAGGGCATGCCGTTTACAAACAGAACGATGTCCGGAATTATGCCCTGCCGCGGACCGCCTGGTGTCTGGATGCGAAACTGGTTGATGGCAATGAATGAATTGTTATCCCAGTTTTCAAAATCAATAAAGCGTACTACCGGGGACTGTTCATCGGTTAACTCATTGCGGTCAACAGTGGTATTTTTTAGCAGAAGATTAAATATGGCCTTATTTGCCTCATGCAGGCTTTTTCCGGTTTGGTCAGAAATTTCTGTATAGAGTTCTTCCAATTGTTTTTCGGTGAGCCACTCTTTGCCTGAATCGGTACGGTTAATTTTATGGAGGCTTTTTTTAAAGACATCTTTTAGAACAACTTCTTTGAAGTTTCTGCGCAGGCTTTTCTTTGGGTCTTGAGGGATGCCGTTGGCACCACCTGTGCTGAGCGAAGCCGAAGCATGGTCAATAACTTCCCACTTAAGCTGTCGGAGTTTTTCTAAAAAAGGTTTTTCAACATTTAAATATTCAGACATCTGCCTCTCCCTTTGAACTTTCTTGCTCCAACAAAAGTCGAAGTTCATCTTCCAGCACTTTTTTATCGGGTATGTACATCAGGTATCTGGAAACAAACAGCTGGTTAGAAATAGAGCCGGTGGCATAATCCACAAGAATCTGGTCTTTATCCGCAGCCAGCACAATACCTATTGGGGGGTTATCATCTTTGGTATTTTCTTCTTCTTTAAAATAATTGAGATACAGATTCATTTGGCCGATATCCTGATGATTGACCTTTCCTAGCTTTAAATCGATTAGCACAAAGCATTTTAGAATACGGTGATAAAAAACCAGATCAACATAATAATGGGTGTTGTTTAGTGTAATGCGGTACTGGCTTCCAATAAAGGCAAAACCTTTTCCCAGTTCCAGTAAAAAATGCCCCAGATTATCAAGAAGCCTTTTTTCAAGATCCCTTTCTGAATAGCGTTCCTGCTCAGGCATTTTTAAGAATTCAAAAACATAGGGATCTTTTACAATATCAGAAGGTGATTCTATTGACTGCCCTTTTTGTGAGAGCTCAAGAACGCCTGCTTTGTCCTTGCTCAGTGCAATCCGCTCAAAAAGCCCGGTTTCTCTCTGCCGTTTTAATTCCCGGACAGACCAGTTTTCATTGGTCGCCTGTTTCTCATAAAATGAACGAGAAAGATCATCGGAAATACTTAAAAGTTCGGTATAATGAGACCAGCTCAAAATGCCAGACAGTGTCTGGCATTTTGGATATTTGATGTACAAAAGCCGCATATATTGAAGGTTTGAACGGCTGAATCCTTTTCCATACTGAATTCTCAAGTCTTTGGAAAGTTCTTTTAGTAGTTGGCTGCCATATTCAGCTTTTTCGGAACCCCGCTGTTCATGTTCAACAATTCTTTTGCCGATTTCCCAATAGGTTTTGACCAGAATATTATCGACAGCACGAAAGGCTTGTTTACGACCTTCGGTGAGAAGAACACCGATGTCTTGAAGGAGATAGCTGTATTTATGGTTTTCAATCTTTGCCATTTAGTTCTCCATCTCTTTGTAATCTTCAGGGTCAGGAGTGACCTCTTTTTTGCCGGTGAGAAGGTCTTGCATGAGGCCGGATTTTAGTTTTTGGTATTTAAGTTTTGCAATTTCTTCATTTTGAATGTGTCTATCTATCGATCTTAGTCTTTTAGCTATTTCTTTTTGTTCATTGATGTTGGTTGGAGCACAAACAGGTAATTTTGCAATATCAGGTTGCGAAATTGTCGTCATAGTCACTTGTTTTGCTATAGACATAAAAAACAATCGAGCTTCATAAGTGGTACAGTAAAAACCAAGGTATCCAGGACTGATCTTTTGCTTGTCAGGTCGCAGTCTTACCACATGGCATTCCCAAACTGACGGCTCTGGTAACTTCAACACTATATTGCAATGAGCAATACCTTCAAGAACAAGAGAGCTTCGTGTAAAAAATAGGTCGCCGACTTGTACTTCGTATTTTGAATAATCGTTCGCTGTAGCAAAGACCCTTTGTACATCCTTTTGATTGATATCAATTTCGTATGGCTGATAGAGATCAGAAACATTAATTAATTTATAGCCCCAACCAACGTATTCCGGTTTCTTAAAATATCCATTTTTTAAGCCATCTTTTGCTAATGCCCCCAACCTCTTCACCTCCCACTCCTTCGGAATCGGGTTGGTGAGCGAAGTCGAACCACACCCCAGCTCACTCTCTTTATACAGCTCTGGCGCGTCCTCAAATTTGGGGCGCAGTTTGCCGGTCTTCACATCAATGCCGCGGGTAAAGAGGTCGTGCATCATGCCCTGTTTGATGGCTTTGTATTTGGCAATGGCGGCTTCGGTCTTTTCGATGATGCTGTCAACGGTGTTGAGGATTCGGGCGATTTTTCGCTGGTGTGGGAGGGGTGGGAGCGGTACAGTAATTGTTTTTAGGCTTTCTTGATTTATATTAGTGTTTGCACTTACAGTACTTTTCGCAAGTACAGAACGCCTTACTATAGGGTTGTCAAAACAATATTTTGCATATTGATACCAGATTTTTTGATCAAATTGTCTATACCTAATTATGAATCCGCTGTACACAATCCTGTCAAAATTTCTTAAAACAACACATGTTTGTCCAACACCTTCAGGTTTTACAGAAGATCTTGCAAAAAGAATATCTCCCTTTTTCAAATCATAATTTTTTATTTCATTTTCTGTAACTTGTACTAATCCTGCGGGTTCTCTACTGATTGATTCTTTGCCATATATATCCAACAAGTTTACAAAAGGCACCCCTTTGCCAAAAGCATTTTTATCTTTATTAATACCATTGGTAAAACTTCCAAAATCCCCAAGAGCAACATTTTCCCACTCACTCATACCCCAGCTCCTTCAAAAATCCCGCAAGCTGAGCATTCTCTTTTTCCCGCTCTGCCAGAAGCTAACACACAGCACCCCAAACGGCCATTTTTTACCCATAAGCCGTTCAATATGGGTAAATATCTTGATTTTTTACTCATACACCGGCTCCTTCATCGCTATTTAATTCAGCTTCAATCTCTTCAATACTTGGCAAACTTCCTTTCAGGTTTTCCGGCAGCATTTGTGTCAATTGATACTCTGAAATTCCGATAGGTTTGTGGATATCGCTCAGCGCATATTCTGCCACCATTTTGTCTTTATTTTTGCAAAGCAAAATGCCGATTGCAGGAGCATCACCCTCTTTTCTTAATTGTTCGTCTATGGTTTTGATATAGAAATTCAGCTTTCCGGTGTGTTCCGGTTCAAAATCAACGGTTTTTAGTTCAATAACCACATAACAGTGCAGTCTTGCATGGTAAAAAAGCAAGTCGATGAAAAAATCCCGTTTACCAACATGCAGAGGGTATTGCCTTCCGAGGTATGCAAATCCGGCTCCCAACTCAAGCAGAAAATGAGCGATATGATCAATTAACCCTTTTTCAAGATCGCGTTCGCTGTAGTCTTTTGTCATGGTAAGGAAGTCAAAAATATAGGGGTCTTTTAATGACTCAATGGCAAGATCCGAGTATGGTTTTGGAAGTGTCATTGAGAAATTAGTTACAGATTTTCCTTCACGGCTATAAAGACCACTTTCGATTTGGTGCACAAGGACACTACGGCTCCAGTTATTTGCCATGGTCTGTCCGACATAATACAAAGCCTCAGTAATGGATTTACACTTTGAAAAGATGGCAATATTATGCCCCCAGGGAATGCTGCTAATTTGTGAAAGAAGTTCTTTTTCTAAATCACCAACAGCCTGTTGGTGATTTGTATTTTGCTCAGAGTAAAACAGATGCCATTGGCGAACATAACGGAGATTGGATACCGAAAATCCTTTCATATCCGGGAATTCTGCTGATAAATCTTTACTCAATTGATTAATTAGACCATCCCCCCAGGCACTATCAGTCTGTTTTTGAACAATATCAGCACCTAACTCCCAATAAAATAATAAAAGCTCCCTGTTAACCGAAACCGCTGCTTTGAGTTGCACATTTCGAATGCGTGATTTAAGTTCGGTAAGCCATTTTTTATAATTTTTATCGATTACTATTTTCGATTTATTCATACCCCAGCTCCTTCAAAAATCCCGTAAGCTGAGCACTCTCTTTTTCCCTCTCTTCCAAAATTTCATTAATAGTTACCGTGTACTTCTCAAACAGATTTTCCAGCCGGTTTAAAAATCCCCGCTGATAGTCTGCCACATAGACCAGAATGGTGGTGCTTAATACATTTTTCCAACGTACAAGGATAAGCTCTTTAGCCTCATCGGGAGTAATCATTTCCCGTGCTTTGGCAATCAGCTCTTCCTTGCGGTCTTTTATCTCTTTGATAACCTTTTTAGCATCCCGTAATCTGGTTTCATACTCCGTATGAGTAGCAAGCTTCTGCTCTATTTCATCCCTGCCGGTTTCCAGTTCCTGCACCTGCTTTTCCAGACTGGTTTTTTCGGTTTGTAGTGTTTTATCGTTCCCGGATACCTTTATGCGCTTGGTTAAGTTGCCAATTTCTTTATTGGCCGCTTTTATCTCTGCATTTATCTCTTTGAGTTTATCCCGGTATTCCTTTAAAACCGCCTTGGGATAGACTTCATAATCCTCTTCATTATATTCCTCTTCCTCAAGGTCGTTCACCTCTTTGAGCATGGCCTCTATTTCGTCCCGGGTAGCTTCATTGGTTTTCAGCTCTTCCAGTACATCAGGAAATTGAGACTGCAATATATCATCTTCGGGAATAAGCTCTGCGTTCCAGCCACTGGCTGCTACCGACTTCATATCCGGCGAAAGGGTCTCCCAGTAGGCCGCAAAAGCGCCGCGGGATTTGTTCAAATCCAAAATCCCCAGTTTGGAAAACTGCTCGGTAATTGTTTTGGAAAATTCCTTATTCAGGTCAAAGAGGTTTTTATTTACTGGTAGTGCCACAAGCTGTTCAAGCGAGTTTTTCCACCAACTCTCAATCTTCTTTTCATAGGCTTTGTGTTTGCTGGCAACCCCTTCACATTCATCAATAAATTTCTTTATGTCTTCTTTTGTTTTTGCTGATTTAGAAAAGGTGAAATAGCCCTTTTTTAATTTTTTGAACAGTTCCTCTTTTACTCCGCTGTAATTGACAAAGAATGGTTCAAGGCTTGCTATTTCTGTTTCTGGTATGCCACCATGCAGATGGGCATGAACATCCTGTGGTTCGGGTGGTGGAGCGTTGTCTACATAACGACGAATATTAAAGTTAAACTCTTCCTTTTCAAGATCTGCAAGAGTTACATTTTTGGAATAGCCTTCCACATCTGCTTTTTTGTGATAGACATAAGTGATTTTCGAAATATCTTCGGGGCGCAGTTTGTTCTGATTTTTCCCATCTTTATATTCTCGGTCGGCATTAATAAACAAAACCTTTTTCCGGCTCTCTGCCCCTGCTTTATTGATAATAAGAATAGAGGCGGGAATACCGGTTCCGTAAAACAGTGCCGGTGGTAAGCCAATGACGGCTTCAAGAATACCTTGCTCAACCATCCATTTGCGCATGCTCTTTTCTTCACTACCTCTAAAGAGTACGCCGTGTGGCATAACGACAGCCATTCTGCCATTATTTTTAAGAACACTTATCATGTGCTGCACAAACATAAAGTCAGCTTTTTTCTTGGTGGGCATCCAGTATTTAAAACGGTCTCTAAAGTTTTTGATAGTGCCGTAGTTTTGTGAAAAAGGAGGATTGGCGATAACAATATCAAACCGCATGAGTTCACCCTGGTCGATATGTTGCGGATCAGCAATGGTGTCTCCATTGAGTATCTGGGCATCGTAGATGTCATGAAAGAGCATATTCATTTTACAGAGTGACCAGGTGGTTCCGTTAAGCTCCTGACCGTAAAAACTGAGTTTGTCAGAACTGCCATAGCGTGATTCCACATAATTTTTCGATTGAATCAGCATACCGCCCGAACCAATAGTGGGGTCATAGATTTCAGCCTCTTCACCGGGCTCAAGAATATTAACCATAAGTTTTACCACTTCGCTCGGTGTATAGAATTCACCACCCTTTTTACCTGCACTGTCGGCAAAGTATTTAATCAGGTATTCGTAGGCTGCCCCTAAAAGGTCGGGGAATTCAAAATTGGTATCCCGCAACTCCACTTTATTGAAGTGCAGAATAAAATCAACAAGGGTTTCATCTGTCAGTGTCTTTTTGTTTTTTCCGATGGTGCGATTAAAGTTGATATTTTTTAAAACACCCAGAAGCTTATCTTCGTTAGCATCTTCAAGCGCGGCAAGTGCTTTGTTTAATTTATCACCGACATCCTTTTTCAGGTCTTTGATTTTAAGCCATCGGGCTTTTTCCGGCACATAGTAATCATAGACATTGGGCTTTTCCAAATCATCTGTAATTTGTGTAGGTGTACGGCCTTTCTTTTCA
>JAFGVO010000007.1 GCA_016937935.1 Deltaproteobacteria bacterium
AATCGAGAGGGATGGATGATTTGCGAAGCCCTGAAACTCTAATTATCCTCACACACGGCATCCTTTGGGGCCCACCAGTTATTTGATACAACAAGAACACTTAGCATTTGCAATGTGTCAGAATAGTATCCAGGCCATTCAAGTTCGGGCACGCTTATGTGATCCCAGAAGGCATTGAGAAAATCCTGATATTTGCTGTCTACCATTGCCGCAACTGCAAGAGGCGCTGTAAAAGCTCTTGTCTCATATTCTGCATATGCAGTTCCATCAAGATCATACCCCGCCATAAATTGGAGGGGATCTCCTCCGGTCTCATCTTCTGCCCATTTAATAAGGGGTTCAACAACATCTTTGGCATCACTGTTACCCGAAATAACATAGTTAAGACCGGTTCTCCATGGAACCCTGCAGGAGTTATACCCATACATGCCGTCATGATCTCCTTCAAGAAACCCTGGAGGTGCGGCAACTGGATCTGAGGACGCATCAATTACAAAGTCAGGAACAAGACCGGTTTTGCCGTTTGAAACTTTGCTGATAATGCCATAGGTATAATCCCGCACTTTTAAAAAATCACCATCAAGACCGGACACATCATCCGCTGCAAATGATTCAAAATGGTCAGGCATAAAATCACTCAGCCTTGTTGCTGTGGTGTGTTTAACACTTGACTGTGCCCAGTCCGCAAGCAACAGATACTGATCATTTTGTGTCTCATGATCCATTATTGCTCTGATTACTTTTCTGGCCTCTTTACGATAGTTTATATCCCCTGCACTTCCCCACTGTTTATCAGCCAGTAAAAGGCCATATGCAATATCCATGTCACCATCAGTTGCACTGTTTACACCCTGAGTATCATTGCAGTCATAATCCTGGGCCCAGGCCATTAAATCCTGAGAATACTTTGACGGGTGAGCCCTGAAATAATCGTACATGCCGTCAAATATTTTTTTGGCATCCTTATCATATCCGGCCATATAGGCCATAATAATCATTCCATATCCATGGGCTTCGCTTACAGTTGACTTGTCTCCCATATTTGTAGCAACCCAGTACTGCCCCTTTTTACAGGGAGAACCACTTTTAACGTAACTTTTTTTCCAGTTGTCATAAACGCTTATGACCGCAGCATCCATCTCATCTTGAGAAACATCCGGCAGAATTACCCCTTTGGCGTATTTCTGATGATGACTTCCAAAAGGATGCCCTGGAATTGATTTGCACCCCTCAAAAGTTTCGAGGTTTTTATCATAATCCTCTTCAGTGCCAATACAGCCTAAAAATGTAAAAGCCACTATTAAGAGTGATAAAAAAAATGCCACCCTCTTTAAATCAGCCAATTGTCTCTGTTTATAAAACCCAATCATAAATTCTCCTTTTTTATGTAGATACCCAACAGTTAATAAAGTTGTTTATATTAATAAAAAAGCTCACATTAATTGGGTTCAATCCTAAAACTCTATTTTTCGTATTTTCTCTCCGAATAATTTGATTAAACAAACTCATAAAATCGACTGGCGAAACATTATAAGCACACCCGTATTGAAATTATACAACCTGATTGCTTCTTTTTTTATTTTTTTAAAAAAAATTTTAAAAACACGCACAATTTTTTTTTTTTGGTCGATTAGAGGTCAGAACACGGAACAGAGGCATGAATGACAAACTTTAAAAACATTGTAATATTTTCAAAAGAGGCAATTAAACACTCCCAATCCTTTGCAGAAAACAGCAAAGGAACAGCATCAGTTGAAGAGATCATAATTCTCATGGCTGTTGCTGTGGGATTTTCGGCCGCTATGGTGGCAGTGGGGCCGATGCTTCTAAATTATCACAGCGGGATTGAGTTTGTCCTCTCACTTCCTGTTCCTTAACATCACCTGTTGGTGAAAAAGGTAAATAAAAATGAAAAACAGAAACGAAAAATTCAGAAAAAAAGAGGTTAAGAAAGTGGTACGCAACAACTCAAAAATTACCCAAAAAAAGAGTGACTTTTTAAAGCATGGTCCAAAGCCGAGCCTTAGAAATGACACGAGAGGTCTGTCAACAGTTGAGTACATTATTCTTCTAGTACTAATCGCTGCAGCCGGTGTTGCCACCTGGAACAGTTTTGGAACAATGATTAATGAACGGCTGGGTGAAGCAAACACTGAAATAGATACAAATGTAAAAATGAAATAATCAAAAAAATATTAAGAGAGGATAATAAAATGAACATGCTGCAGCTTTTACCAATATCAACTACTTTAGCAATCGCCCTAATTGCAACATACACAGATCTGAAAAAGGGAACCATCTCAAACTATCTCACACTGTCCGCTGCAATTTTTGGAGTTGTATTCAGCCTTTCAATAGATGGTATTGGTGGAGCTGCGGCATCTTTATCGTGGGCGCTTGCAGGGGCACTTGTTCCTGCAATTTTATTTAAATTTAACGCAATGGGGGGCGGAGATGTAAAACTCTTTTTTGCAATGGGCGCGCTGTTAAAAAACAGTTCAATAATTGAGATAGAGATGACCGCATTTATAATTGGAGCAATTTACGGCATTGCACTGTTTATTGCCAACGGGGTTTTGTTAAAAAAAATCAGAGCTGTTGCAGCTGTACACAAACCATTTGTAAAAAACAGAGTTGAATTTATTGAAAATGACAAGACCGAGATAAAATTTGCCCCTTCAATACTTGGCGCAGTTGTTATTGTCCAAACCTTAAACTTATTTAATCAGGGGATATTCTAATGATTATCAGAAGCACAAGGGGCACTGCCTACGTTGAGTTTATAATAGTAATAGTACCTTTTATGGTTCTGTTTTTGGGGCTTGCACAACTGGGCCTTATTATCTCTGCGGATATTCTTGTAAAACACGCTGCAGTAAAAGCTGCCAGGGCGGCAATTGTTGTACTCCCTGACGATTCAGAAAATGCTGATTACGCCGGAGTTGAATTAAACAAAATTGGCAGCGGTGGTGATGCCCTTGATGAGTATAAAAACTCAAAAGACAGTGGAAGATACGAAACTATCCGAAAAGCTGCCAGGTACACCCTTGCTCCAATATCTCCAAAAATAAAAAACCTTGTCAAAGAAGGAACGCTTATGGACGCGATGGATACCGGTTTTGCAAGTACCATGACTGGTATTGGACTGGTTACGGATAAAACAGTTGCTTTAAGTTTTCCTGCAAAAGACGGAGGTTACAAAAGCATATTCAGCCCCACAGAGGATGTGACAGCACAGGTGACTTTTTTGTTTCAGTGTCAGGTGCCTGTTGCAAAGAGCATTATGTGTAAACCTTATCGAAAAATAGATAAAGAGATGAAAAAACTATTGGATTTAAAAGGAAGAATTATGGGCGTATCTGCAATAAATTCCGGACTTGAATATGTTGGTCTGCAGTCGCAGGCGACACTTCCCAACCAGGGCAGAAAATGAAAAATACAATATTAAAAAACAGACTATTAAACAACAATAGTGGCGCAATAATGGTTTTAGGACTTTTTGCTGGTCTCTTTTTAGTGGCTGTTCTCTATCACATAATGGGTGTTGGAAACGCAGTTAGTGAAAATGAACTGATGCAGGATGCGGCAGACAGCATAACACTTTCGGCTGCTACGGTAAAAGCCAGAGGAATGAACACCATTGCAATGATAAATCTCATAATGGCACTTGCTTTATCTGTACTGGTGGCAATCAGACTTGTGCAATTGATGATCGGTATTGCCATTGCCGCTGTGGGAGTGGCATGTGCATTTTCATTTGGAGCTGCCTGTACTGCAGCTGCACCTCTTATTGGAGTAGAAAAAAATTTAAAAACTATTCATGAAAAAATTGAGCCTGCAATAAAAGAAATTATGCAGGCTCTCGAGAAGGGTTCGGATGTTGTTGCCAAAGGTGTGCCCTTTATTGCCGAGGCTGAAGCTGTATATATTTCGCGAAAAGAGAGTAAAGATGTTTCACAGATTGGTTTTGTCTGGCCTGTTGTTGACAAACTCCCTGTAGAGCCTGGTGACTTTTCAGATCTCTGCGATCAGGCTGGGCATCAGGTTGTTCAGGTTTCATCATTTTTTCTTCCTGGAAATCTTCCCAAAAAAGCGGATGAAACTGTTGGAGAGCTTCTTGGGGGCATGGCGGGTAAATTTTCAAAATTTTTCTGCGGTGATGGTGGAAAACCAAGTGTGGACAAGAAAGTTAAAACTGCATACCCCATTAAAGAAAATGGAGAGTGCGACGCGGGCAGCGCAAAAATAGATTCTAAAACACATAAATGCAAAACAGATTTATGCAGCCGGTGCACAGATGATGCCTGTACAATCTGTACTTCAAAATTTAATGAAGAGGGCTACAGCATGGCCAGATGGAATATTGTTGAAGAGAAGTGGGAGGAGACAACTGATAGAAGCGGCATTGTGACAAAGACAGACAAGAAGGTTAAAAAATATTTTAAATGGCTCGCTGATGACCCTTGCAATGGAGAGGCGAAATGCGGTGAAGAGGCAATTTGTGAAACCTCAAAAAGTGATACGGTTTTTAAAAGTGAAGAAGATAATAACATCACCAGTAAAGTGATAGTAACAAGAAAAGTTTATAAAGCCATTGAGAGCTGCATTGTAAAAGAGAAAAGTGAACCAGGTGAAATGCCCGAAGCTCTAAACAGCAGTGACTGGCCCGTACACAAGGTGATAAAAAAAGATGCCAAAGAGAAGGATTTTAATATTATCGGAGTTGCTGCTGGTAAAAACAGTGGAGACGCCCGCCTTAAAAATGTCGGTATTCCAATAGGCAAAAGTAAAAATCAGCTTCTTGACAAACGGATAGCTGTTGCAAAATCACAATTTCTATCACCCAATAACGACCTGTGGCACATGGACTGGTACTCGAGACTTATCAGATTTAAAATGGATAAAGATGAGAAAAAATCAACAGGTTGCAGCGGAACTTCTAATGCCGCATGCTCAAAAGTAACCGGTAATTTGGGGAAAATTAAAAAGCTTGGAAGCGATCTAATCATTCACTGATTAGAGGGATATTATTCAAATGAATATATTAAAAAACACAAAAGGCATTGCAATGGTTGAAGGGGTAATTGTCATTCCGGTCTTTATTATTATATGGATGGGAATGTACGGCCTCCACAGTGTTTACAGTGCAAAAATCAGTGCTCAGAATATGGCATCAGCAACGGTTATGCGCTCTGCACAAAATGGAAACTGCAGCGACAAAGTTGTTGAAGTTGAAGGGGCAGATGGAAATATTCCCCTTGAAAAACTCGACGAAGATAATGAGTCTTTTTTAGATAAAATTGGCCAGACTTCCCCCCTTGTTCTTGTTCACACAAGCGCAGAAGGCAAGTCTGAAAGTAAAATGTTTAATGAGAAATCAACACAGAAAGGGAGCCGGATAATGGCTTGTAACAGTAAACCTGCTGACAACCTTTTAGATATGGTTGCAGATCGAATAAAGGGAATACTGAGGTTATAACTATGAAAAAATTTTTTTGGATTCTATTTTTTACATCATCAATAATGGCGGTAATTGTAAATGCCAGCGCAGAAGAACTTGAAATTTCTAAAGGAGGCAATATGGATCTGGGATATTTTTGCCTTGAAGATCTGGAGTTTAATATTTCACATCCAGGTCCTGTGGCGTTTAAATCTCAAGGGGAACAACGTGGAAACGGACTATGTAAAACACCTCTTTTTGATTACTCGAATATATTGGATGCAGAGCCGACTTTAGCGGTTTTAAGCAAAGACAGACAGCACGGATTTTATGGTTTTAAAATAAATATTATGGATGATCAGCTTATGGATGCCGCAATTGATCAGTTTGAAAAAAGCGGATGGCACTTAAGCGAAGGGAGCCTTGATGCTCTTAAGAAATATAAAAACCTTAAAATGGTTCAACTGGAAAAAAATAACAGTACCGCGGACATTATTGTTGTTGATGATCTTCCTGGCAGACCCATGGTATTTGTAAGACTCAACTAAAAAGGAAGCATTAAAATGAAAAAACTATGGATAGCAGCATTAATAACAGGAATACTTGCAGCTCTTTCAAATTATCTCTATGCGAGCAACCTCTATAAAGAGACAACCGGAGGCAAAAAAATAAAAGTTGCCGTTACAGTATCCGGAGTAAAAAAAGGGGAAGAGCTTAAAGCCGAAAATATCGGTCTAAAAGAGATCCCGGTGGCCTACGTTGATAAGCGGTTTATCACAGAGGATAAAATAGGTGAAATAACAGACCTCCCTGTGGCAATAACAGTTTCTGCAGGAGAGACAATTTCCTGGACAGATTTTTCTCAAAGGGATGATATGGAAAAAAACGATCTTGCAAATTTTATAGAGCCTGGCAAACGGGCAATTACAATTCCCGTAAACAGCTCACTAAGCATGGGCGGTCTTTTAAAACCGGGCCACCGTGTTGACATTATCGGAACCTTTAACGGAGACAGTGGATCAAATGAAAAAAACAGATCCGTAACTCTGCTGCAAAATATCACAGTACTTGCAACCGGAGACAAACTTGATAACAGCAATAAAGAGAACAACTTCTCAACAGTAACTCTGGACATAACAGTAGAACAGGGAGAGCTGCTGTCATACGCAACCCAGCGTGGAAGCCTGAGCGTAATATTAAGAGGCTATCAGGACCTCACAGTAACAAAAGACATCCCGGGAGTAGGAGAAGAAGAACTTTTTACCGAACAAAAACTAAACGAAATCCAACACCCAATAAAAAAATCAAAAAAAATAGAACGCCTGATTGAAAGCAACTGAATTTGGTTAGAGTGGTTTTGTCCAGTTTTCTGTTTCAAGGGCCGGGATTCTTTTAAAATGTTTTTCGTTATTTGTTACCAGAATTAAATTGTGAGTAATTGCAGTTGATGCGATGAGCAGATCCATGTCGTCAATTATCAGACCCTTAATTGCAAGAGAGGCTTTTAAACTTCCAAATGTATCCATGATTGACTTTGAAATATCGATAACTGGAAACAACTCGCCTACCCTATGAACAGTTGCCAGATTCTTTTCAACATTTTTTGATTTTTTAGCCCCGTAAACCAGCTCTCCGTATGTAATTACAGATATTGATTTGGGAGAATCTTTTAAAACCCCAAACCGCTCATTTACGGTGGTATAATTTTTTAAACTGTATATTAAAATGTCCGTATCAATCAAATAGGTCATTATCTTTTCCAAACCGGGAAGAATTCACATGATTGCTTTTAATATCGTTAATAATTTCTTCCGCATTTTTATTATCTGCCCAGCTTCCTGAAAGCTGCAAAAAAGCTTCAGTGGGATTTTGATCAAATGACTTTGGAGCTGACAAATATTTTTGAAGAATATAAATAACCTCCTGAGTAACAGAACGCTTTTCGTTTGAAGCTAACGTACGCAATGCGGAATATAATTTTTCATCAATATCTCTTACCTGTAAATGTGCCATACACCCTCCTTTAAACATATTAACACCCATAATGAACAATGTGTAATATTTCATGAACTTTTTTTTTAAAAAGTCACAGAGAAAATACTGGAAATAAAATACCAAAAAAATACCCACCCTTTTTGAAAGTAAAAAAATACCCACCCTTTTTGAACGTATTGAAATTATGATGTTTTTTTAATTATTGAAGTGTTTTTGAAATTTCTGCCATCTGATTTAAATACCAGTTACCTGCCTCTGTGGCGCCTAGAGCTGTTAGTGATGCAACTATTTTTTTTGATAATTCATCATTCATTCTATGGCTTTCAGCAAATTCAATACGACCTGATAACTCATATGCATAAATAGCATACTCATGGGCCCCTATACTCTGACAGCCATCAGCAAATTGCAGAAGATTCTGTTTTGAAATATCACCCTTTTTAATGGCATCAAATGCGGGATTTATCTGTGAAAGAAGAATTGGCATTTTAGATAAAACATTTTTATCAGTTCCCT
>JAFGVO010000061.1 GCA_016937935.1 Deltaproteobacteria bacterium
ATTTAAAATTCAAGAAAATTAGTGTTTTACTGCCTAATTTAAAAGGGATTTATGATAATTCTTTATGATTTTTTTTAAAATTTGAACTGTTATTCGTTAATTGTAACTTTGATCATCTGAACAGGAGGATTGGGGCGATCACCTGCGCCTTTGGGACATTTTTCAATTGATGTAATAACGTCCATACCGTCTGTTATCTTGCCAAACACAGGGTGTTTTGACGGGCCGGGACTAAACCAGTCAAGATAATGATTGTGAACAGTATTAATAAAAAACTGTGAACCGCCGCTGTTTGGTCTTCCGGTATTTGCCATTGAGAGAGTACCCGGCTCATTGGAAAATTTTGCATCT
This sequence comes from Deltaproteobacteria bacterium, assembly GCA_016937935.1. Lineage (GTDB taxonomy): Bacteria > Myxococcota_A > Polyangia > JAAYKL01 > JAAYKL01 > JAFGVO01. The sequence continues at coordinate 352 of JAFGVO010000061.1, forward strand.
TCGGGATGCTCATCTTCGATAGTTCCATGGGGAGGTCCGCCTGTGCCTGCCATTGGACTCATGGGATCTTTACTGTGGGGGCAGCCGAACTGACACATGAAGTTATCGATAACTCTGTGAAAGTGAAGACCGTCATAAAAACCATCCTTGGCAAGTTTTATAAAGTTGCCTGCTGTTACGGGCATTTTATCTGTAAAAAGCTCTACAGTAAAAGTTCCAAGTGATGTTTCGCATGTGGCTGTTGGATTTGCCATTTTTTATCCTTTCATTTTCGCCCTAATAAAGGGGTTCTGTTTTTATATAAATCATCCATTTTTTTCTGCATGGTATCTTGCACTTTGTCATATATATTGTCTACTAAATCATTTTTGTCAGGGTAAATAGGGTCGCAGAAAGTCAGATCTATTGAGCAGGGAAGGGGAAGATAAGGAAAAAATGCAGGTACAATTCCCCATGGAAAACTAAATGATAATGGAAGTATATCTGTTCTGAAAAGATTTTTCATTCCAATTTTCTTTGCCAGTTTTTCACCTTTGGAAAATACAAAAAAAGCTTCGTGGAGTCCCACTGAAACCATTGGAACAATTGGAACACCCGCATTTAACGCCAGTTTTATAAATCCCTGCCTGCCTGCAAGAACAATTTTTTTTCTTTCACTGAATGTACGAAATGCATCATGATCGCCCCCTGGGTAAACAAGCACGTGATTTCCCGAATTGAGGGCATCTGTTGCATTTTCATTTGAGGCTCTTAAAATTCCCATGCGTTTTGACAACTTTGCAATTCTCGGAGCCATGTATGCAAAATCGTGAACCAGGGGATAAATTCTTTTAGAGTCTGCAACAGTTTCTCTATATTTGTTTATTGCAAAAAGTGCATCAATTGGCATGAGGCCGGCGCTGTGATTTCCAACAAAAAGAACATTCCTGTCTGCGGGTATTTTTTCCATGCCTGAAATTGATGTGGTAAAATAGTGCTCTGACCACCACTTTGCCATATTGAGAACAGATACAACCATCTCTTCATCAAAGGCATCAATATCAAACCCGTCTTCTTTAAATGCAGTGCCGGAAAGCTTTCCCTCTAAAATATTATAACCAAGGGCAGGAGGGAAGAATAGTGTTGCCAGATCTTTTAATGAGATATATTTAAGCAGATCATTTGTGAGAACTTTAAGTTCCTGCATTCGCTCTTTTCCAAGCATTTTAAGCTGCTCAAAAGGTGATTGATTTTCACTGCTGTTCATATGTTACTGGCCTATTCTGAAAATGATAACATCACCATCTTTTATTTCGTATGTTTTTCCTTCAAGTCTTGCAAGGCCTCGTTTTTTTGCTTCTGAACGTTTAAAACCGCAATCTTTAAAGTCACTGTATGAGATAACTTCGGCTTTAATAAATTTCTTTTCAAAGTCTGTGTGGATAACACCCGCCGCCTGTGGTGAAAGAGTACCTTTTTTTATGTTCCACGCTCTGACTTCAATCTCACCTTCGGTTAAAAATGTTATTAAACCTAGAAGATTGTACGCTGTTCTTAAAAGAGCGTTAAGGCCTGGTTCTGTCAAGCCGTACTCTTTTATAAATTCCACTTTTTCTTCATCTTCAAGCTGGGCTATTTCGGCTTCAACCTTGCCGCATATGGGCAGTGAGACACAGTTTTTTGATTTGGCATACTCCATTACTTTTAGAGTATATTCAGATGGGGTTTTGGCCAGAAGTTCCTCTTCACTGATATTGCATACAAGTATCTGGGGTTTCAAAGTTATCAGGTTCAGATCGTAAAGGGCTGTTATTTCATCTTCTGAAAGGTTGAGATCCCTCGGGTGAACAATCTCCTCAAGACTCTCTTTCAGTTTGTTGTAAAGGGGCTCTTTTGCCATGGCCTCTTTATCTCTTGCTCTTACAAGTTTTGTGTTTTTTTCAATTCGCTTTGTAACAGTTTCGAGATCTTTGATTATTAATTCAGTTTCGATAGTTTCAATATCTCTTATTGGATTTACGCTGTTATCAACATGTACAATGTTATCATCATCAAAACAGCGAACAATATGAAGTACAGCATCAACCTGTTTTATATCTGATAAAAACTTGTTTCCAAGTCCTTCACCCGAAGATGCGCCTCTTATAAGTCCCGCAATGTCTACTACATCTAAAGTGCTATAAACCTTTTTATCTGATTCAATATTTGCAAAAATCTCGTCAACCCTGCTGTCAGGAACATTGACAACTGCCTTGTTAGGGTCAATTGTTGCAAAAGTGTAGTTGCTGGGTTCAATATCTGATGCGGTTATAGCATTAAAAATTGTTGTTTTCCCAACATTTGTAAGCCCGACCATTCCGGTTTTGAGTGTCATATTTATTATCCTGTTTGTTACCTGTTTGTAGGCAGTTTATATATAGAGTTTAAGTCAAATCAAAAAGGCTCTATCATTTTTTATATACATTTTTCAACACTTTGTTGGATAAAAAAAGAGTGAAAATTATTTAAAAAACAGCATCTGACGGATATTGGTACACATGTTTGATTTTAACATTGGAGTATCTGTTGAGTTTCAGATTTATTTTATCCATATAACTTGTAATATGCTCAGGGGGCATATGCTCAGCAAGAGCCCGGTCAATTATTGACAAAATGCTCTCTTTTGCCTCTCTTGGATGAAGAACCGCACCTCGTCCTGCAAAAACAGTTCCTTTCGAATAGATAATTCTGGTGTTAATTATCCTATCTGTCTGAAGTCCCGCAATTGGAAGTGTCCATTCTGTAAGCCACAATCCGCCTCTTATCAGATCTTTTAGCATAACATTTACACCATCAATCTTTTCAATTCTAAAAACTGAACGCTGTGTTGATAAAAAATATCTCAGCTGTTCCATTGTTTCAGGATCTTCATTGCCGGAATTGTTTAATATGTATCTTTCAACAGGTGTAAGGTTGCTGCGGTCTTTACGATCAAGAAGATACCAGTCCATAAACATGGACATTCTTACTTCAAACCAGGGTTCGCTCTCATCAAATTTTCCTGTAAACTTGAAAAATTGTTCTCTTGCCAGTTTAAA
>JAFGVO010000062.1 GCA_016937935.1 Deltaproteobacteria bacterium
AACTGCAGCTTAAACAAATCATTAAAACAATAAAATAATAATTGAGAATTTTAAATTGAAGCTGCATTCAATCCTCGCCCCACTGCAATAAGAGAATTTCCGGCTTTAACAATTTTATCAATTTCAATTCTTTTAGAAAGATGCTCTTTTAAAAGAGACTCACATGGCATAAAAAGTGGTTCACCAACAGGAACACCATGTACTACAGGTGTAGCCAGAACCATGTACTGTTCACGTTTTGCACTATCAAGCAGTGTCCATAAGCGTTGTTCCGCATCACCGCCTTCACCTAATAGTGCGCGTCCATGTTCTGTAACGGAACCATTCTTAATTAGTTCAACTGTAAACTCAATATGATTAAAACTGGGTCTTTTTTCAATTACATCTTTAAATCGGGGAATATCAGCAACTGTATATTCTCCATCAGGAAAAGATAAAATATTCAGACTGGAAACCGATACAAGAGCATCCTCTAATTCATTTTCATAAGGCATGAGCCCGGCAAATCCTTCAGGAGCATATGTGATAGCAATATCAACTTCACTTACAATATTTTTAGCCTGTTCAAGGGTTATGTGCAGCCCTCTTGCCAGCATATTTACAGGTACAACATCAACAAGAACACCCGCACTGGCACCTTTTCTGGCTAGAGCAGACTGCATGAGAGTGCCAAGACCTCCCCTTGGTGTTATAAAAGGCATATATATAAGCAATGATTTTTCAAAAACAGAGAGAAGCTCAATAACCGACTCGGCAACTTTAACCTCTTCACTTCCCCCTTTTCGATCCATAAAAAGAACTACGGGAGAATTTTTATCATTTAACTGTTTGAATGTTTTTTTTAAGGACTCTTTTAAAAGTGAACTGTCTGCAAGTCTTTCAAAAGATGTAATTTCTGACTTGGATTTTGAAGCTCCGGGCAGATACCTTGTTTTGGACAACTCTCTGTCTGCTGAATTAACTACTTCACCAAAGACAGAATTTATCTCATTTGCAATTCGGCTGGATAACTCTTTCATTATACAAAATGTTTAAAAGTCCAAAGAATCTGATCTTTAACTTTTCCATCTTTAACAGCCTGTTGATGAAGCCAGCCACTGTTTTTAAATCCGCAACTTGCATAAACCGCATTGAGTTCAATATTATCAACATCAACCATTGCAAAAATTGCAACCGCACCTATCTCTCCAAGCCATTTAACAAACTCATCAAGAGCAAGTCTGACCATGGCTATTTCAGTTTTGGTTTTAACTTTATCAAAATAGATATCGATTTTAGCATTTCCAAAACAGTCCTGATACTCTGCAATTAAAATATTAATCTGCTCGGTTCTCTTATTTGCAGCTGAAAAATAATAGTATTCAACATCACGGCTGAACTGCATAAACATTGGAGTATCCTCTGTAGGAATAGGAAAATCACTCTGTTTAGCTTTTAAAGGTCCTTTTGTTTTGGCACTTTGTCTTTTAATTTCATTTATTAAAAGCGTAGGAATCTCTTCAGGTGTGATGTTTTCAGTTTTTAGACCGGCACTTTTATAACTCTCAAAAAGAGTAGCCATATCTTTAACCTTGGCAATATAATCTCTGCGTTCATCTGAGTCATCATCTTCCAGATCCTCAGGAATCCAGTTTTCATCAGCAATCCATCCCATGAGATAGGCATCCGAGCGTCTGTAATAACCCGGAATTGAAGCCTCTTTCATGTAGCCCACTCGCTGCCAGCCCTGCATATCATCACGCTCAATAAGCGTGTAAATTTTTCTAAAGCCTTCAGCCAGCTGAATGCGTCTCAAATAATCTTGTTTCTGCTGAAAATTACCACCCCTAAAATCCACCACCCTTAATGTTGAATTCTGCTCATCATAAAGAAGACCGCAGAAAATATCATCATTTCTTACCATTTTTTCAACCAGCAGATTGCTATCATTTTCTTTTTTATTACCCATATAATATAAGCCTCCTACAAATAATCAGCTCTCATATCACTTGGTCGCCATTATCGCAATGCTTTGTTTTCATTTATTTTATCCAGAAGAATTTTGCCGGTCCTCGATACAATATAATAAACATTCTCAAAGCCCTCGCTACCTCCGTAGTATGGATCCGGAACATCCTCCTGACCATTGGCCAGAGGATCATAAGTCCTGAAAAGTATTATCTTTTCAAGCTGTTCTTTGTTTTGGGCCAATGATTGAAGGTCAAATAAATTTTGACTATCCATGGCAAGTACCATATCAAAATAGTCCAAATCCTCTTTTTTTATCTTTCTTGCCAGGTGGGTGATTTCAATATTATGGCCTCTTGCTGTCTCCCTCATCCGCCTGTCAGCCATCTCCCCTTGATGATAGGCTGCAGTACCCGCAGAATCAATTTCAAAATCATTAGAAAACCCTGCTTTATTTACAATGTCCTCAAAAACTCCATGGGCAACAGGAGATCTGCAAATATTGCCCAGACATACAAAAATCACTTTGAATTTTTTATTTTCTTTAATCATAGTTGCCATTTATCTTATAATAACTGAATATAATTTTTCCATAAATATCCTAAGACAAAAAGGTAAAAGTGCAAGCCTATGAATGAATTTAATAATGAATTAATTAAAGAATTGCCCGATGAATTAAAGAGAAAAATTTTAGAAGCAGCCCGATTAATCAAATCTGCCAAAAGAGTTACAGCATTTTCAGGAGCAGGAATTTCAGTTGAAAGTGGAATTCCCCCTTTTAGAGGAGAAAATGGACTCTGGAATAAAATGAGCCCGGATTTTATCGAAATAAACCACTTTTTAGCTCGGCCTGAAGAGTCCTGGGTGCTGATTAAAGAGATTTTTTATGATTATTTTGGCAAAGCAAAGCCCAATGATGCCCATATTGCACTTGCACAACTCGAAAAACTGAACCTTCTCCACTCAATAATTACTCAGAATATTGACAATCTGCATACAGTTGCCGGGAGCGAAACAGTTTATGAATTCCATGGCAATTCAAGGGATCTTGTATGTTTGAAATGCAATTATTCCTACCCGGTTTCCACTGTTAATTTTAATAATCTTCCACCACTTTGCAAAAAATGCAGGGGATTGCTCAAACCTGATTTTGTTTTTTTCGGAGAACCAATTCCTGAACCCGCAGGAAGCAACTCATTTTTAGATGCGAAACAATCAGACCTTTTCTTAATTGTCGGCACAACAGGTGAAATTATGCCCGCATCTGTAATACCGAGACAAGCCAAACTTAATAATGCAAAAATTATCGAAATTAACATCGCACCATCTGCATTTACCGATTCCATTACAGATATATTCCTACAGGGTAAAGCTACAGTTATATTAAAACATTTACTGGATGCCTGCCAAAATCAATCTTTAAATCCTTGACAATAGTCTCTTAAAACAGGCACTATAAACAGCAATTTAAATGCAAAACAGCATTACAGCTGGATCTGAAAAATGAATGGAGAAAAAACAGTGCGTACCGGATTATTTTACAAACATCTCTCATCCCTAATACTATCTTTATTTTTTACTCTTGCAGGATTGACAGCCAGCAGCAAAGCCTTTGCCCAAAATCCTGAAATGCAGGCTTCAACCCTTATTAGAGATTCAATGACGGCCTATGGAAATCTGGATTTAGACAATGCCAAGGCCTTGCTTGATCAGGCACTTACAATGACATCACAACTGAGTGCCCGTACAGTAGCCAGGATCTATGTAAGTTATGGATTGATATATGTGGGCGGAATGGGTGATAATGCAACAGGGCAGGACAACTTTTCAATTGCAAGCTGCCTTGATAAAACGGTACAAATCGATCCCCTTTATTCCACTCCTGATGTTGAGATGATATTTACAATGTCACGTTCAAAACTTAATGCTCAGGTATGTGCACAGATGACCGCAAATATTCCTTATGCAAGAACAGCTGTGGCACCGGCACCAATAATGCCGCAACCCGTAACACCGACCCCGACCATCCCTCAGCCTCAACCGTTTACAGCACCTGTAGCAGGCGGACTTCCTCCATGTGGTATGCATACACCTGCCACTTCCCAAAGACAGTCATATGAGCTTCCTCTTGCAGTTCAGCTCAACCCCACTGCAGCTGCACAAATTACTAAACTTATAATTAAATACGCATTTGACGGAAGCACAACCTATTTTGATATGCCTATGCAGAAATCTGACAACGGCTGGGCAACAGGAATGCTGACTTGTTCCGAGGGACAGATAACAACCTTTAATCCCTCAATAATTACTTATTATATTGAAGGTTACAGCAATACTGGTTCACTGATTTGCGGTCACGGCAGTTCTATACAGCCATATACTGTAAACTTAAGTGACAGTGCTGCAGTTTTAAACGGACTTCCCGGAATGCCTGAGCCACAGATGTGCAAAGAGTGCCCCCCATGGGATCAGGAGTGTCAGGCTAAAAACGGCAAAGGAATCCCCTGTTTTTCTGACGAAGACTGCATTGGAGGAGTTAAATGCCTTGATACAGGTTTTTGTGAAAGCACAGGAGATGAAGGCGGAAGCTTTGACGATGGCGGAGGTAAAAAAGATAGAGGACCTGGCGGCCCGGTTCCAAAATATGTATATTTTAACATAACTTCAGGAACAGGTGGAGGTTTCTTCAGTGCTCCTAATGCGCAATATATGAATAGCGGCGTTGCCAATGGCACTGATCCCTACTCATCAATTATTACAGGTTATAAATCAGGAGGCTGGGGAGGTCTTCCAATAAGAGCTGCCATTGGGTTTCTTATCACTCCTGCATTTTCTCTTGAAGCAACATTTCGATATGACATCTCAAGTCTATGGAGAACTCAAAAAAATATTGTAGCCTGTATTGATGCTCATGATACAACTTTGGCAGATGGCTGGAAATGTATTAATCCTCTTAACAACCTTGAAAATAAATATTGGGGTTTAGAAGGGTATCCTAATGGTGGCAGCTATACTTTTAATACAACATCAACAAAATCTAACAATGCATGGCTAGTAAACTTAAGAGCCCGTTACCGCTTTGTTAACGATGGGCCAATTCAAGTATCATTTTTTGGAGGCGTAGGTTACGGACATCTGTTTTTTGCATCTAAAGATATTGATATTGACTATGACGGAACTGTTGACAGTAAAATTGTAACACCAGGTATGGTAAACCTGGAACTAGGTCCGGGATTTACCTACTATGTGAACTCCCACTTTGGAATTGTTTTGGAAGCCCCTATCGATTTGGTATTTGGCGAAAGCGGCTCATTTGGATTTAATGGAGAACTTACATTTGGTTTCAGCTTTGGAGGCTGAATGAATCAGACTACAATAACCGCACAGTTTACCGATTTAGTTACTAATACCCCTTCAAAAATTGCACTTAAGGAAAGAGCCACTGATGGTTCATGGTCCTGTGAATCTTTTAAAGAGTGGAGTGATCGCTCTAAAGCTATTGCTGCAGCTCTTATAAATGACGACGTAAAATCCGGCGATAAAGTGGCCATATTTTCATACTCAAGAAGAGAATGGCTCGAAGCTGATATGGGTATTCTAATGGCCGGCGGGGTAACTGCAACAATTTACCAGAATCTTGAAGGTGAAACTGTTCACTATATTATTAAAGATTCAGGTGCAAAAATAATTTTTGCTGAAGGGCCTGTTCAGCTTAAAGCAATTTTTGGGAAGGATAAAAATGTAACCATTCCCGATTGTCTTAAAAAAATTGTCTATTTTCAGAGCACCCAGCAGCCCCAAAGCCGTCCAGGAAAACCCCGTCCTGCAGAGATAAACATATTTGAAGTGGTTCCTGATAATAAGAAAGATATTCTTGTCAGTTTTGAGGAGTATATAAAAAAAGGCAGCAAGATACAAAGAGAGAAGTTCGAGGAAATTGAATCAATAATTAAAAATATCACTCCGGACGCTCTTGCTAAAATTGTATATACATCAGGAACAACAGGAACCCCGAAAGGGGCAATGCTGACCCACGGAGGTCTTACATCAGTTACATTTAATCTGGATAAAACTCTCGGCCTGAGAAGTGATGATACCACCCTGCTCTTTTTGCCCCTTGCCCATGTGTATGCCCAGCTTGTTTATCACTCACAGATGCGTCTCGGTTTTACCATTGCTTTTGCCCGCTCTATGCTTACTGCAATAGAAGATGCGGAATCTATTAAACCTGACTTTTTTGTATCTGTACCAAGGCTGTTTGAAAAAATTTACAGCACTGTTTTATTAAATGCTGAAAGTGGAGGTTTTATTAAAAACGAAATCGTTTTATGGGCTCAAAAAACAGGACTTCAGGTAAGCAGTTTAAAACAGAATAAAAAAAGTATCCCCAGGCTTCTTAACATTCAATATCAGCTGGCAGACAGGCTGGTATTCTCAAAATTGAGAGAAAAGCTAGGTGGCAAAGTAAGAATGATAATATCAGGAGGAGCACCTCTTCAAAAAGAGATAATTGAATTTTTTCATGCTGCCAACCTGCTTATAATTGAAGGATATGGCATGACAGAGAACTCATCTCTGTCTCACTACAACAGAATTGCCAATTTCAAATTTGGAACAGTTGGACTGCCCCTTGATAACACAGAAGTTATAATTGCTGATGACGGGGAGATTCTTCTAAAAGGTGAAGGTGTCATGAAAGGATACCTAAATCAGCCTGAAGAGACTAAAGAGACCATTGATGAAGCGGGCTGGCTCCATACGGGTGACATCGGTGTAATTGATGACGATAACTTTTTGAAAATTACAGACAGAAAGAAAAACATCATAGTTACCTCAGGTGGAAAAAATATTGCTCCCGCCCCAATTGAAGCAATGCTTGTACAGATTAAATTTGTTTCCCAGGCGGTTGTATTTGGAGACAGAAAAAAGTTTCTTACTGCACTCTTGACTCTTGATACTCAATATACGGAATCATGGGCAAAAGAGCACGGCGAAGATAAAGATGACCTTTACAAAAACATTCATCTCAAACGTGAACTTGAGGCTGAAATTACCGCCATCAATCAGAACCTTGAACGCTATGAGACAATCAAGAGCTTTGTAATAGCCAAACGCGAATTTACAATTGAAGATGGCGAGGTTACTCCGAGCCTCAAACTTCGTAAAAAAATTATAGAGAAAAGATACGGTCACTTAATTGACGAACTCTATAAAGATGCCTGACCCCCTTTTAAAAAGACAATTTTGAAAAAAATATTATTAACATTATTTATAATTTTGGAATTTACTTTTGCATTTTCACTTTCACTTAGTGCAAAACAGCTAGAAATTAATACTCTCAGCAATTTTTCAAATTCCAGATTTGGCACCTGTATAATTTATTATAAAAATAAAAACAGAAACATCCAGACTGTTCTTGCACCAACCTGTCAAACCAGACTTGATATAATCTACAACCAGCTTGGCACAACCCCTGACAGCGCAAAGCCAATTAAAATTATCGTAGTTGAAAGCCCAAATGATTTTGGTTCTTTTGCATCTGATAAGATTATCCCCAAGTGGTCAGGTGCTGTTACGTTTCCTGAAGAGAGACTGATTCTTTTATCACTAAACACAAAAAACGGATCTCCCAATACAGAACTCCCTGTAATTTTAGCCCACGAACTCTCTCACATGGCATTTAGACAGGCTGCCGGAACTCCGGATACTCCCAGATGGTTTACAGAAGGAGTGGCTATAATGCAGTCAGAGGGGAGCTCATTTCAACGACGAACATCTATCTGGTGGACAGCTATTTTTAAAACTCTTTTACCCTTAAGTGAAATCAATAAATACCCCTTAAGCAGCCTGAAGGCAGAACAGGCCTACGCACAAGGGGCGGGCTTTACAGAGTTTCTTATAAATAAATACGGATGGAATAAAGTAAGAGAGCTCATAAGCCTTATAAACACTAATCAGCTTAAACCCGTTGATTTTAGCACGGCATTTTTTAAGTCATTTGGAAAACCTGTCAAAGAGCTTGAACAGGAATGGCGAAAACAATTTTACGGAGACAAGGGATGGCTGGTTAAAATTACCGACAGCGCAGTCTTTTTAGGATTTGCAGCCCTCTTATCAATATTTGCATACATCATGGTTCAAAAAAGAAAAAAAATCCGCCTGCAGGAAATGGAAAAAGAGGAAGAACCAATTGATAATTTAATAAACTCTATTGATGAAATGATAGAAACAAAAGATAAAGAAAATAACCCTGACCCCAAAAATGAAATCGAAGTAAACGGAGAAAAATACACAATTCAATAAAACCATTCACAATAAATCTGTCATCAAAACAGGCTGATTTTATCGAAAAAGGCAATGTTCAAGAATATCAATAACAGTTTGCCATCCAGTCACAATACGGAATGTTACTGCATTCATTTTCATGAGCTGCTAAATCATTACAAAATTTAAGTTCACCGACACAAACGTTTTTACAAACAACTCCTGCATGAATATCTGTATCAGTTGCAGTATCAGTTTTAGTCAAAGTGTCAGATGCTGTATCCTGACCCAAATCAGTACATCGCTCCTCAAGGCTACAACCATATGAGGACAAATCTTCACATTTATAATGATATAATCCGCCATCAGCCTCACTGCAATCTAACGGAGCGGTTGTAATTTCATAACAATACCCGCATTCATCAAAAAAGGAACAGCCCGATAATGTTAATGATAAGCTTAAAAATAAAATCACAATAATATTGGATAATGACTGTGGCATTTATTTTCACCCTTTCAGGGTTTAATTTTTTGGGTGCTTTACCAAACCCCAGGTTGCACCAGAGGCTATCATATGCTGCCCCGTTGGGGCATTTGTGGTAATAAAAAATTCTTATATATTCAAAATTGTTTTTTTAACCTAACGTGCACCGCATATTTTTCTACCCAAAGGGGCTTCAGGTGATAGTCCGGGGCAGCGCCCTGGGAAATTACGATATCAAATATTAATCTGTCAGGCCATAGCCGTATGGGAATAGTACTGAGGCTGGGGGATTTGAGGTGTTTGAGTAATGGGCGCCTGTGTCTTCGCACTCATCAGCGGTTTTGCTGTTGTCGTTATCTGCTCCATTGCTGTTGCAGTAGTTTACGGGAGTATTTACTGCATCAACGGGCCAGGTCATTGGTAGTTTTCCTGTAAATTTTGCTCCGTTTACACTGTACAGGTCATCTATTATTCCGCCACCTTCGCTGCCTGGATAAAAGGCCATTACTACTGCTTTATATTTTGAATCATTTAAAATGGCTTCAATATTAAGGGGTCTTCCTCCGAGAATTACCAGCACACAACCGTTTGCTGCAGTGCAGCTTTGACTGTTATCGTGTGATGGATTTGCCATATCACCGTACATCTCTGCATAGGTTGCAGGGTCTTCTGTTATTACAGAAATTCCCACATTGCATCCTGTTGTTACTCTGTTTCCGGTTTTTCCGCTCAGATATGAATCCAGAGCTTCACGAACTGTCTCTCCAATAGGGGTAACCGATGGAGCTGTCCATCCAAGAGTCCATCCCCCGCTCTGATTTTCAACAGAATTTGCACCGCTGCCTGTAAGACATACAGAATCACTTGAACTCAACGGCAGAAAAGAACCTGTGTTTTTTAACAGTACAAGAGATTTTCGTACAGCCTCCCTTGCAAGAGCCCTGTGACTGTCGGAATATATTTCAGATATTAAAGTTCTGTCTGCAAACGGGTGTTCAAAAAGCCCCATTGAAATTTTTACAGTGAGAATACGCCTTACGGCATTATCAATTGTGCTTTGTGTAACACCGTTGCCAACAAGGGAGATAAGGGTTGTTATAAAATCGGAATAATCTTGAGGATACATAAACATATCAACACCGGCATTTACGGCATCTCTTATCTGACCTGCAAATGAACCGGCAGAGAGATCATAAACAGCATCCCAGTCCGAAATGGTAAATCCTGTAAAACCGATTTCATCTCTAAGAACTGTGTTTATCAGATAGCCGTTTTCGTGCATTTTTACACCGTTGAAACTGCTGTATGATGGCATAATACTTCCTATCCCCTTATCAACGGCATCATAATAGGGCCTGATGTGAATAGCTCGCAATGACTCTTCGCTCATTATTGCATCCCCCTGGTCAATCTGATTTGAGATGCCTGTCCCCCAGGTTGCCCCTCCGTCCCCCGCATAGTGCTTGGCCGTTGCGAGAACATTGCCCGATTGAGACAGATCAGTTCCCTGTAACCCTTCGATAAAAGTTGTCATTGAAGAGACCAAATCAGGGGACTCACCAAAGCTCTCATAAGTTCTTCCCCATCTTATATCCCTTGCCACACTGACTGCGGGAGCAAAAGTCCAGAAGCATCCTGTTGCCGCAAGTTCAACCCCTGTAAGCCTGCCGAGTTTTTTAACAAGAGCGAGGTCCCTTGTTGCCCCAAGGCCTATATTATGGGGTATAATTGTTGCGCCTCTCAATTTACCGTGACCGTGAACTGCATCAATACCGTATAAAAGGGGAATTCCAAGACGTGTATTTAGAGCTGCCTGCTGATATTTATCCGTGTGATCTGCCCAGTCAAGAGCACCATATGGATAAGGCCCGTCACTGCCTCCACTTAAAACTGAGCCAAGAGCAAGGGAGGTTACCTCTGATGTTGAAACAGAAGAGACTGCCCCCTGTGCCATCTGACCTGCTTTTTCATTAAGTGTCATGCGGCTTAAAAGATCTTCCACCCTGTCACTGACTGTTGCATGAATATCAAGATATGTGGGGGGAGCAATATATTTAAGCATAAACCAGTCCAGGTTTCCAATTCCTGTATCGTTTGTTCCACCTCCTACAATGTAAAGAGTATGAACCCCTGATGTTGCCATTAAATCGGCCTCAGCAGCCTCCCATGCTGTCCAGTCCCCGGTATCAGGAAGAGTTAAGGTTCCTATGAGCTGACCGTCAGGTGAATCAATTCTGATTTCATATGTGCCCCCTCCTCCATCCGAAGAGACATTAATAGTAATAGAGTTATAGTCGGTTAAATCAATACCGGGATATGAGAGCCAGATGCCCGAATCAATATATCCAACTGTAGTATCTCCATTTTCAAGCTGAGGGTTGTCTGCAAGATTAATATTTGTCCCGTCAACAGCACCTGCCCCTGTACAATCCCCGGTACCAATGCCAAATGCACACTCGGCCTGAATAAGTAAATCATCCGGCGGAACAAAAGGATCACTGTCAACTGTATCTGTTTCGGTATCCATGTTTTCTGTACCTGAATCACTTTCAGTATCCCTGTTTTCTGTATCAGAACCGGTATCACCAAAAGAAGTATCCATATTGGAATCAGAGTCATTTAATAAATCCGATTCAGATGAACTGTCCAGATTATCAGATGAGGTATCATCTCCATTATCAGAGGCATCATCTGAACAGGAAACCGTTAATAGAAAAAACAGAATTAAAAACAATCTAATCATAAATACTCCCATAAAGCTTTAAATAGAAGGTTAATTAAAGTAACTCTTTAATTATATTATCATATTAAAATTGATAAAAATAGAAGAAAACTTATAGAGCGTGTAACCCGTACAGAAATTATTAAAACATTAAACCGGCCAGATCTTTACCATTTTTAATGCTGTTTTCCAGGATTTTTAAGGTTCTGTCTTCTGAGATATTATAGAGTTCGAAAGCCTGCTTTACTAATATATCTTTACTTTGATCCAGCAGTTTTTCTTGTAAACCTGCAGTTAACGATACAGCGGGATGATTTTGATAAATATTTTTTTCATTGCCATGATGAGCCCCGATTGCAGATGCGATATTTTCGGGAAAATCCCACTGGCTGCAAATCCATGTACCCACTTCCGCGTGATCCCAGCCGAACTGTTCTCTTTCAAGTATATGGAGCTCTCCTTCACCATTTTCCCATTTATCATGAATTGACAAATATGCAGCCCCCTGACTCTCCACTAAAAAAGGTATTGCCATGTCCTGTAAAAAACCTGCAATAAAAGCCTCTGACTGCCTTTGGGAATTAACAATTTTAGCAAGTTCTCTTGCAAGGACTCCTCTGATAATTGATATTTCCCAGAATTTTTTCATATCATAACTGCCTGAAACATCTGACGGCATTGATGAACTGACTGCAGCAGACAGTACAAGTGACTCAAGTTGTGACATACCAACTAAAGCTACTGCCTGAAAAATATTTTCTATCTTCTTAACTGGAGAGAACGCTGCGGAATTTGCAATTTTTAATACTTTAACTGTTAATCCCGGATCCAAACTCAACACCTCTGCCACATCGCTTGAGGATGAATCAGGATTTCTCAATGCCTGAAGAATCTGCATTGTTGTTCCAGAAAAAGAGGGCAGATTATAATCACCAAGAATTTTTTTCAGACTGGATACGGGATCACTTTTCTTTTTTATAAAAAAACTAAACATAATTTTTTTGTACTGTTATTCTGCTCTCCTCGCAAGCTTATTGGACAGAATGCTTAAAAATCCTCCGAGTCCTACGTATCCTGCAATAGCCTCAATTGATGCAAGTACCTGTGACTGAAGAGATGCGGGCATAACATCTCCGTATCCCAGTCCGGTAAAAGTAACTATACTATAATAAATGTCTGAATATGGGGTTTTATAAGCTCCGTAATCCACTCCCGAAAAATGAAACATCATGGCAAAAATCAATATGACAAGAAACATCAATAAAGCCCATCTTGTGAGACTTCTTCCACAGTCAGATGACAACCACCACAGAAGGTAGAGAAATTTATTTAGAGAACTTCTTGTTTTAAATTCATACAGATAGTTTTCATCCATTATATATCGTCTGATCATATAGGCACCCCGAAGATCGATATTAAAAATGTCTGCTCCTACCCAGGCGGCTTTTTTAAAATTCTTAACACCCATTACCCTTGCATAGCTGAGATCTGCCATATGAAAATCCGCACCTTCAACATCAGAGTTTTTTAAATCCGCATTTTTCAGACTGGCCCTTGTTAAAGTTGCATTTGTTAAAACGGCCTCACGCAAACTTGCATTTTCAAGATTTGCAGTTCTAAAATCAACATAGTTTAAAGTTGCACTTGTAAAAGAGGCTTTATTTAAATTTGCATTCAGAAAACTTGCATGGGTTAAATCAGCATGACCAAAACCCGCATGGGTACAGTCTGATTCATTAAAAACCGCATTTTGTAAATCTGCTTTAAAAAACTCAACACTATTAAGTCTGGCTTTGTAAAAATTGGCATCTTTTAAATTACACATTCCAAAATTACTATTTTGAAGGCTTGCACCGGAAAAATTAACCCCCTGAAGATTGAGACCGCTAAAATCCAGACTATCAAGATTTTGACCCTCCAGGGATACCTGAGATAAATCTATAGCAGCTCCCGGTTTTCGACTGCCCTTTTTAAAATCATTTTTTAATCTGTTAATAATTTCTTCTGTCATAGTTTAAGTAACGGACATTATTAATAAAGATTAATTAGTATCACCCAATAAATAAAAAAAGATGGAACAGATATTGCTTTAACAAAAAAATACAGGATCAAACTGCACAATGCAAAGGATCCATTTTTGAAAGGAAAACAAAAAATGTTGCACAAATTATCTCAACCTCTAACCTGTGATAAATGCTCAAAACTGGCCTTTGCAGCGATAAACAACCGTAATCTTTGTTCTAACTGTCTTTTTGCGGAGATTTTATCAATGCTTGATACTGATGACAAAGAATCAATTCCATCAATAATTCCTCTTCCTGCTGGAAAAAATGAAAGTCAAATAAGTGACATGCAAAGCATAGATAACTGACAAATTCCAGATTTTGAGGACGGGTTATGGAAAACAGTTCTGATAATAAAAATCAAAAAAAAGAGTTTCTTGGAATCATGTTTGAATGCTGCCATGTGTATGGACGAATCTATAAAAACAAAATAGGTAATGCCTATAACGGATACTGCCCCAAATGTATGCGCCCAATAAAAATTAAAATAGAAAATGGCGGAACATCAAACCGTTTTTTCAACGCCGGCTGACTTTATATTTTTGAAAAATTAAAAGAGACGGGTACTACTCTAATATAAGTGGAGGGTCTGAAATAATATCCAGTTTCAATCCACCTGGATAATAATATGATGTTGCGTGTCCATAACCCATGACCTGAAGACCTACGGGCATATCTGAAGTTAATGTATGCTGCCCGTCACCTTTGGGGCCGGAACCTAAAAATACTCTCTGAACACTCCAGCCTATTGTCCCTATGGGGGTATTGGAGCCGCCAATTGCAGCACCATCAAGTTTTACTGTTGCACCAGAAGGAATCAATACATCGCAGTAATTACTCTGATATGAGGTTGGAGCCAGAAAGCTATAGGAGTTCCTGAATTGTTCAGGAGCAACTTCTATTGTCATCGATGGCTCACCTGTTGACATAAAGGAAGCCACTGCAAACTGGTGTGTTTCATCCTGAGCAGTGACTTTAAATGATGTTGTTCCAACATTAACCTGTACAACATCTCCAGCTTTTAAAGTTGTTGGAGCACCGGCTGGAGCAGACGGGGCATATGTAAGTATCGTTCCGTCAACAGCACCATAAAACCTTACAGTATGCCCTGTTGCGCTTCCCCCCGAACTGGTGGGAGGAACAACAATATACTCTGTTCCGATTACCTGTGATGGTAAAACACTCTCTTCTATGTGATCAGCACTGGCTCCAAACTCAAGAATGGGGTTTAGTGCTATTATCTGAATAGGTTTATAATTTGGACTTGTGTCTGTTCCAGGATCTGACTCTTTGAGACCAAGAACAACACTGCCACTTAGATCTGAATGAGGATCTCCCCAAAATGGCCCCATGGCACCTAAGAGCTCTACAACATCTCCAGCATCCATTGAAAACTCAATTACATCACCAGCCTTTGCTGCTGCAACCATAGCAGTGTTTGTGGCTGCAACAATGTCTCCTGACAGTTTAATTTTCACAAGGGTATCATCCTCTGTTGCAGTTATTGCAATTGCCCCCTGAGCATCACCCCAGGTTGTCCCACCGTTCTCTCCATTTTGTCCAAAAACTCGATACGCTCCGGTCATTGCGGTACTTGGCAATAACAGTGAGGCATCATTTGAAACGGATGCACAAGTACCTGGAACACTTGAAGAATCTACACATGTACCTGTCCAAGAGGATATTTGATATTCAAGAGGATTAAACTGCCATACAGTAACAGGCACTGAACTTTTAATATTATAGGCTCCATCATTAACCCTTACAGAATTTGCAACACGAGCTCCTGAACCATATGCTTCACTAAATGTTGGCCCTTTCAGTTCCTCAACCCATGGAAGAATAATTGATTCAAGAGAATTGGCTGACACTGTCACAGTCTTGATTTTTGCCCCTGCTTTATATACATCAACAGTTGCATCAACTGCCCCTCCATTAGAAACAACTGCCGCAAATTCAAAACCACTGGATGCGGCAAAATTATACCAAACCGGATTAAATGTATTTGTGGGCCAGAAGTCGCAGCCCATGTATGTTCGGTTGTCTTTTGCTTCCTGACAGGTATTGGGATCTCCACCTGTGTCAGTGTCAATTGTATAACCGTCATTTCCGTCACAATCCTCATCCGAGTCGTTTGGTTCCGCAGGCTCAGGGGCTCCAGGATAAATATCCGGATTGCTGTCATCACAATCGAGGATACTTGAATAGCCGTCACTGTCCTGATCGAGAAACCCCACGTTAGTGTCACTTCCAATACTCGTGTCAGATGTATCAGCTGTATCACTGTTATTTTCAGAATCCGAATCCGCAACTGAACTGTCAGTAGAACTATTATTCTCAGTATTGGAATCAGTATCTGCACTACTGTCATTAATGCTGTCCGTTTCTGAAATTGAACTATCTGTTGTGTCAGCAGTATCCGAATCAGCCATTTTTTTAGAAACGGAACTCTCACAGGCTATAAAACCAAGCACTGCAGCAACAGATAAAACTGTAATGAATTTATTCATAGAAACTCCTTTGAGCTAATTGCGCTGTAGGCTATTTTGACAGGTATATCGATTTATGAGGGGATCGGTCCGAGCCGATTTTTAGCCATGGCCCGG
>JAFGVO010000008.1 GCA_016937935.1 Deltaproteobacteria bacterium
TCTAATATACTGTAATTATTAAGTTTATCCCAATACACGTGAGCCTCCGTCCTGGTTCGGTTGGACTTTGAGGCTAAAAAAGTGGCAGAACTGGCACGATTGACAGGGCTGTGCCGGTCAATTGTGCCAGTTAAAACAAGACTGACTGGCCTCCGTCCTGGTTCGCTGGTTCGCTGTCCTGGTTCGCTGGTTCGGGAACTTTGCCTGGAGAGAGTTGAGTTTGGTTGTTATTGCTTTACAAGGTTCAAGGTCATTACAAGTAGGATGCTTGCAAAGACCCATGATGCTGTTACTCTTATTCCAATCTGCTGCCACTTACGCTTAGCCTTTGATACTAAGAGAGAGATGTAAAAGAGCGTTAAAGATGCTCCTAGAAATGTTCCGCCAAGTGACATAAAAAGATCTTGTCCTGTTAGTGATTCTGGAGAGGAGTCAAGGCCTGTAAAAAAGCCAATTAAAATTGCAATTAATGCAAGGAGTATAGTTTTAAGTTTTGGACTGATAACTGTTATAAGTGCGGCAGTCAGTCCTGTGAGCATTACAAGTGTTTCAGTATCGTGGTTGAACCCAATTGATAAAATTAAAAGCCCGGCCAGAATAGCTCCCATAAAAAAACGAGGAGCAAGTGTTATGTTTTTGCTTTGCTGTCCTGTTAAAAGACCCAACGCGATTATACCAAGGAGATGTGCAGGGACAACAAGCGGGTGAATAATTCCGTTATAAAAATTGTTTATACCCTTAATTGGTGCATGGGCTGATGCAATTTGAGGAATGAGTAGAAAAGCAAGTATTGTAAGTAAAGGGATGAAAACTTTTTTCATTTATAAACCAAGTACCTCAGCCATTGTATAAAATCCCGGTTTTGCTTCTGCAATAAATGCAGCTGTTCTTACAGCCCCAAGTGCAAAGAGAGATCTTGTTTCGGCTTTATGAAAAAGTTCAAGTCTTTCATGCTCTGTAGCAAACATTACTGTGTGTTCACCAAAGATACCTCCGGCTCTTACAGCGTGAATTCCTATCTCATCTTTTGTACGCTCACCTGTATGCCCTTCCCGACCGTATACATAATCTGTTTTATTCAAACCTGCAGAATCAGCGATTGCGTCAGCAAGAATCTGTGCAGTCCCTGAAGGCGCATCTGTTTTTTTACGATGATGTTTTTCAATTATTTCAATATCGTAATCTCTTCCGAGAATTTCCGCTGCTTTTGCAGCAAGTGATGAGAGTACGGCTATTCCGATGCTGAAATTTTTTGTATGTATTACAGGAAGGTTTACTGATGCGGTTTTAAAAAGTTCAAGCTGTTCATCTGTAACACCTGTTGTTCCACAAACAAGAGGTGTGCCGGTTGCCACGGCAATTTCTATAACCCCTTTTGTTGCAACAGGAAGGCTCATATCAAGGATAACATCACAAGATTGTGCAGCGGTTTTTAAATCTGAAGTAATTTTAATGCCAAGTGCTCCAACAGAGGCTAATTCCCCAATATCACGTCCAAGCAGAGGGGACCCTTCGTATTCAATCGCAGCACCGATTTCCACACTATCATTTAATTGTGCAGTTTTAACAATTTCAATTCCCATTCGTCCGGCAGCACCCACAAGTGCAATTTTTTTTGTCATGATAATTCTCCACTTTTTATACTCAGGCCGAGTTTATCCAATTCTGCAGCCAGCCTGTATAATACCGGGCGCAGGGGCCACTCAAAGGGCGTTCTTATGCAGGTGTTGCAAAATCCAAGAAGATTTAGAGATGCTTTAATAGAACCAGGTCCTGGCTCAAGTAAAAGAGCCTCATGAAATCCTGATAAATCAGACTGAATTTTTTGTGAGGCGGAAATATTTCCATTTTGAATTGCTGAATATAAATCTTTATATTTTTTTAACAGTGCGTTTGATCCGTTGCTAATAAAGGCGGAACATCCTGCAGCAGACATTGAAAGGATGTTTTGATCATTAAAGGAAATGAAATCCATTTTTCCATTTAAAAGTGATTTGGCTCTTATAATACCCGCAGAAGAGCTGTCACCTTCACAGTATGCGATAATATTTTCGTGTTCTCCCAATCGGACAATATCTTCAGGCAAAAGGGTATGCCCTGTTTGTGGTGTATTATTTAAAACAATCAGAGGAAGAGGGGACACATTTGCAAAATTTATGAAGTAGTTAAATATAGCTCTATTTGAAAGGGGCATTCCTGGAGGTACCGCAATAAGAATATGTGTAGCTTTTCCATTAAATGCACCATTAGCTTTTATAAGAAAATCATCAACAGCATCCGCTGTACAATCTGCAATAAGGTTTAAATTTTTTTGAGTTGAGTCAATAATTTTTTGAACACTATTTAAAATTTCATTGCGTTCAATCTGGCTCAGCAGTCTGCCCTCACCTGCAATTGAAAATAGTAAAAAACCATTCACTCCGTTTTCAACCTGCCTTTGAACATGACCATTTAAAAGTGCAAAGTCGATTGTTTTGCAATCATTATTTTTGTAAGGCGTTATGAGCGCTGTAAATATTCCCTGTAGCACCTTTGTTCTCCCAAATATAAAGTTTATGCAAAAATTTGCAGTTAGTTGTTACATCTATACATTATATTAAGCACCATTTAAAGGTGAAAGAATATATTAAAATCTAAAACAGCAGGTAGATGCCAAGACCAAATTCACCTCTTCCTACTGTGTCTACAAACACTGAGACTTTGCATCCGTGGCCCTCAATGCACATTGACGAGCTGTTACCTGATGGAATAGTTATAAGGAGTTTAAAATTCATGCGAAGGCCAACTGTTTTATTTATGGGAAATTTAATTCCTCCAAAAAATGAAGCGAGAAAAAAGAAATCGGGCTTTGCACCTTCAATGTGTGACAGAAGATATGTTGTTCCTACGCCCATTCCTACAAATGGTATAGTTCGATATTTAAGAGGTATATCAGTCTCTCCCCCAAAAAGCATAGACCCTGTAATTGCTTTTACAGTTGCAGAGGGCATTGTTGATGTCTGTGGTTTTAAAAGCAGATGAGTAAACTGGTGATCATAACTTAAAAAGAGTCGACCATATCTTTTAACATACCATGCAAATATTCCTTCAACAGAAGGACCCGGTTTTATTGTTCCATAGCCTTCCTCATAATCATAACTTCCTCCAAACAAAATTCCCGGTATAAATGATATTTCAATTTTATTTTTTAAAGGAGCCTCATCATCTTCAAATCGTGCAGATGATAATGGGCTGTAAAGTGCGACTGTTAAAATAATTATAAAAAGGAGTTTATTGAAGTCTGTATAGTTTAACACGATTTAGAAGATATATCCGCCTCTTATACCCATCTGAAAGCCAACACCAAAGCCGCCGTCAACATAAATTGCCATGTGCTCGTGGGGTTTAAACCTTGCACCAACAAGAAAATTTATCCATGGAACAACTTTAATTTTGTCATAAACAACATCAAATTCTCCAGGGGTAACACATCCTGAGTCACCGGTGTTCGGGCCGGGGCATCTGTCAAGTCCACCTGAAGCTACTGTGGCTTCATCTCTGTGGAGCTCACCAATACCGATACCAAAACCAACGCCGACACCATAGGTTATAGCAACCCAGTCTCTAATTGGTGTGGACCAGATAAAATCAGCTGTAAAAAGAAGAGCTGACAGATTGCTTGAAACCACTTCCCAGCTTTGTGGAGGTTCACTTTTTTGTTTAAAAGAGATGTCTCCGTCCCAGTCAAGACCGGCCCACCAGATTGCTGCAGTAATATCAAAGTTATCTTTTCTATAGGTGTATTCAGCACCGATACCAAGGTTGCTTACAAGAGGTTTGCCAAGATTTCTACCCTGAATATCTACTCCAAACATAGAGATCATCCATTTTGGAACAAAGATCCATCTAAGGCGCATTCCCACAGAGTGATATGCCTTACCGGGCTCTTCGTGGAGTGATTGAGCATATGGAGTTGCATCAGCTGGCTGGTCATCAGTAGTTGTAACTAAAGGCTGTTCTTCAGCAGGTGGTGGAGGAGGTGCCTGATCCTGTGCAGGTTCATTGTCCCATGAGGTTTGATCCTGAGCAGAAGCATATATAGAATATGTCAAAACCAAAGAGATAATAGATATTTTAAAAATCTTGTTCATCTTTATCTTTACTCCTTAAAATTAATGTTGAATTGATTTTCCAGTTACAAAGAGACTGGAATCGACATTATAGTCAGAAAAGGGTAATAAACAATTAAATTCACTCCCTAATTTTAATAATTAAAATTTTTAATATCATGTTTCAATAATTATCGTTTCAATTTATTGTGCTCTTATGAAAAATATCAAAAAAATTATTTTATTCTTAACGGTGAGCAGTATTTTTTTAAGCTGCTCAAAAAAACAGGTTTGTCCTGTGGTTCATCCATATAATCCTGTTCCTTCCATATCAAAAGCAAGTAGTGAAATTGACCCCGAAATCAGACGGATTTTTAATAAGAGGTATGCTTATAAAGATGAGATTTCTCTTGTTAACTGGTCAGAAGACGGCAAAATTATGATTTATGCCAAAAGGGATAAAGATACTCCTGAAATAAAAAAACTCTGGCTTTTTAATACTGAAAACAACAGGGAGATAAAGCTTGCTTTAGGCAAAGATGAGACACCTGTCCAGACTGTTTTTGGGGATAATAATTCAGTAGTTATTGTGACAGATAAATCATTGTATAAAGCAGATATTAACGGAGATATTAAACAGATTATTTTAGATGAAAATGGGGAGGACCTTCCTTTTCATATTGAAATTTCTGATGATAAAAAGATGATTGCATATTCTGCAAAAGGTAATCTGTATATTTATAATTTTGAAAAAGAGACAAGAGAGCAGCTAACAGGTATTGCAGAAAAAGGGCTTTGTGCCGGGTGTGTCCCATGGCTTTATAGTGAGGAGTTTAATACTAAAAATGGCTTTGGGTGGTCTGCTGATAACGAGAGTATCTGGTTTTTCTTAACTGATGAGCGAGATGTAAAGGACCGATTTGCAGAAACTGACAACCTCTCTTTGCCGGAGCCGAGAAAATATTCTATGGCCGGAGAGAATAATCCGATTGTAGATGTTGGCGTAATAAATATTACTTCACCTTCAAGCGAGCCTGTATGGATGAATCTTGAAAGTGAAAAGGATAATTATCTTCCCGATTGTGAATGGTTAAAAGATGGAACATCTTTAATAGTTTCACGCCTTGACCGCCTTCAGACTAAAATTGAGATTTTAAAATGCGATTCAAAAACTGGAGAGTGTAATACCTTTTTATCACGATCTGATCCAAGATGGGTTAACTACAAAGGGTTGCCTCTTTTTTCAAATAATGGAGACGATTTTTTATATATTGATGACCAGAGCGGGTTTCCACATATTTATCACTCTTCTTTTTCAGACAGTAATCCTAAAATGGTCACATCTGGAAACTGGTCAGTCAAAAATATTGAAGGTTTTAATCCGGAGTCGAAAATTATCTACTTTTCTGCAAACAGGCAGGATGCTGCCAGAATTAATATTTATTCAATTAATACTGAAAATGGTAAAATAAAAAAAGTTGGGTCTGAGTCTATGAATCATAAACCCGACTTTAACAGTTCATTATCTTTTTATACTGATTTTGAGTCATCAATGAACAGGTCTCCCTCTTTTAGTATATACAATATGGATGGAGAAAAAATCAGTACTCTCCTTAAAGGTGACGAATATATAACTCCAAAGGATGTGGTAAATGAGATTCTTAAAATCAGCTTTGATAATGAAACTTTTTACGCACATGTAACAAGACCCAGAACAATGGCTGACGGGGTAAAATTCCCTGTTTTAGTATATGTGTACGGAGGGCCTCAATATCAGGCTGTTACGGATAGTTTCAACAATGCTTTTTCACCATGGCGTAATGTTCTTGCAGAGCGTGGTATTGTGGTTCTGACTATTGACAACAGGGGATCTTCTGGAAGAGGAAGGGATTTTGAGCTGCCGGCTTATATGAATCTGACAAAAAATGCCCTTGAAGATCAGAAAGTACTGTTGAGCAAATTTTTTGAACTTGGTTACGGAGATAAAAAAAGAACCGGAATTTTCGGGTGGTCATTTGGAGGGACAATGGCTCTCCTTGCAGCTCTCGATGACAGTAATATGTATAAGGCTGCAGTAAGCGTGGCACCGGTTACTGACTGGAGATATTACGATACTGCCTATACTGAACGATATATGAAAAGACCGGATGATAATAAGAAAGGTTATGAAGAGAGTTCAATTTTAAACAGGGCGGGTAAATTAAAAATTCCACTCCTTCTCATTCATGGTTTAGGTGACACAAATGTTCTGCCAATTAACAGTCAGCTTCTTTTAAACCGATTTATTGAAAGTGGAAAAACCCCCCAGACGCTCTTTTATCCGTCAAGAAATCACAGCATAAAAGGAGCAGAGACCAGAACACATCTGTTTTCTGTAATAACAAGATTTTTTGAAGCTAATTTATAATGTTATAGATGCTTGACCGGTTTTATAGTTAAATGTACCTTTTGGTTATGAAAAACAGCATACTAAAGAAAAAGTACTCCTTTCTTCCTTTTATAGCATTTGTAGTTATCGGCGTTATAAGTGCTCTTATTGCGTTTATAACCGGGCTTTATGATTTTGCAGGATCACCTGTCACCATTAAAGATGCTTTTTTTCACTCAATTGAATCGGGGGCTCTTGGCAATATGCCGGAGGTGATAATTGGAGTTCTCGGGCTTTCAGTTACAGTTGTGGCCATTATTGTAGAGCTGGCTTCAAACAGATATACTCCAAAGATAACTGAACTTTTTATGGCCTCTATTGTTAATATATCCATCCTGGGATTTTTTGTAGTTACCGGTGTTGTATGTGTCTGGGAGAGTACAATTTCAGCTTCAGACCATGTTCCTATTTTAGGGGCGATTGTTACAACTGTTCTTGTTTTGACCTCTCTTCTCCTTCTGCTTCCCTATTTTGCTTATGTTTTTCATTTTTTAAATCCTCACAATATTATTGACCGCATGGCATCAACTGTTTTTTCGGCAATTCAAAAAGGGGGACTCTTAACTGATAAACGGGCTTCAGATAATAGTAAAAAAGCTGCTTCCTACGGTATTGAACAACTTGCTGATGTGGCAAGCGGCGCAATTGAAAGCAAGGATAAAGTTGTATCGATGCATGCGGCTTCTTCCCTTGGAAAACTGGCTGAAGAGTATGTGATAAATAAAGATAAACTTGCGGAGTCGTGGTTTCTTTTAAACAATTCAATAAAAGAGAATCCGGATTTTGTTTCAATGCAGGCTGATGTGATTAAAGAGATTGAGAAAAACAGAATCTGGGTAGAGATGAAAATTTTGCGGCAGTTTCAGGATCTCTATGGAATTTCTGTAAACAAGATGAGGGATATAAATTATCTCCTTGCAATTCACACAAGAAAAATTGCACAAAAGGCCGCAAAGAAGGGTGATACCGCGGTTGTTAAACTCTGTGTAAAATTTTTTAATACATATTTAAGAGTAACTATAAATGCAAATGATGTTCGCACAGCCTACAACGTTTTAAATCAGTATCGAATTTTTGCAGAGGAGATTCTTGATTACGAAGATGGACTTATTGCTCTTGATATTGCCAGGATGTTTAAGTATTACGGTCAGCTGGCTTTTAATCAGGGGCTTGCATTTATTTTAGAGACTGCAGCATATGATCTCTGTGCGTTAAACGAACTGGCATATGCAAAAGATTCAAAAAAGACAAGAGAGCTTCTGGATATTTTTCTTGATGTGGATAAAGAGGCTGAAGAGAATCATCAGATGGAGGCTTCTTTAAGAGGGGTACGAAAAGCCCAGATTAAACTTGCGGTTTTTTATCTCACTAAAGGTGAAACAAAACTTGCTAAAGTTATTTTTGAAGATATGAAAGATGAAATTCCATCGAGACTTACATCCATAAGAGAGGAATTTTCTGGAATAAATTCTAAGGATTTCTGGGAAATTAATGACAGAGGTGTAAATTTCGATTACCTTGAAAAAGAACGGATTGATACATTAGATACTTTTTTTAGCTGGTTTAATTTTGATAAGTCCAAGGGTGGTGAATAATAATGTTTAAGATATATATAACAGAAAAAGGCGGCAAAAAACGTTCTGTTGATATTGCAAATAATACCGCAGTATTTGGCAGGGAACAAGGAAACGATGTTGTCCTTCAGGTTGGTAATGTTTCAAAAAAACATTGCAGGATAAAAATGGATAACAAAAAGTTTTTCATTGAAGATCTTGGGAGCACAAACGGAACCTATATAAACGGCCGTAAAATAACAGAGCTGTCCATTGTAGATCCTGGTGATAAAATTTATGTGGGTGAGTTTATTGTTGAACTTGAAAGTACAAATGATGATGCTGATAGTATTGTAGAACAGGCACCTCCAATACCTGCGCCTAAACCAAAGGTAAAAAAATCAGTTCCTCCACCTCCACTTCCCAAACCTAAAGCTGTTTTATCTCCTCAGGAACCAGCAAAAACAGTTACTGCAACAGGAAGTTTTTCTTCTCTTTCAAAAGAGGCAGAGGCATCCCTTCCTGAGGTTAAAAGTGATCCTTCTTTGTTTAAAAAAGCAAAAATTTCAAATATTCCCCCGCCTCCAAAACCTGGAAAAGAGGATTCCCAGGTTAATATTGTTCCAAAATCAGTTCCTGGAAAAGAGATTCCCTATCTTGAGCAGCTACTCGATTTTGCCGCACTTGAAGTGCCTGCAGTTAACAGAACTTCACTTCCTTCAAAATTAAACGTGGAAGATGCGGCAATGGTACGTCTGGTTTTAAGTGGAATGGTAAAAGAGCTTCTTTTCGAAAATAAAATATCTTCAGATGACAATCCAGGGGAGTTGATTGAAACAGCCTTTTTTCAGATTGTTGATACCGGGGTTCTTGGGGAACTAATTGCTGATAGTGAAATTCTTGAGATAGTGATTGGAAACAGCGAATCAATAACCGTTAGAAGAAAAAACGGCTTTTCAAAACACAGCAAAAATGTTGAATCTGTTTTAGACCTTGAAGAAAACATCAGACTTATCGGAGCCGGGCATGCTGGCAGCACCAAAATAAAAGAAGATGATATTTCTGTTTATAGGCTTGCAAACGGGGTGATTGTTTTAGCACAGCTTCCACCTTATTCATCAGGACCAGTAGTAAGAATTATTAAAGATATTTCAAAAACAGATACTGCTTCTGATAAAGGTCTCCCGCATCTTTTAAACGATTTTTTAAAAGGGGCAAAAATTGCTGTATGCGGAACCGATTTTACAGCCCGGCTGGCCATAACAGAAGAACTTCTCATGACAATTTCACCAGATGATTTTGCTGTTTGTGTTGAGGAGTATCCCCTAATTAAAATTGATGGCAGAAACATTACAACACTTTATGGAAATAATGGAATTTCCAATCTGTTAAATGATGCATGCAAGTTTGCTCCAAAATGGATGTTTGCAAGAGCTGTGAGCTGGAAAGATATTCCGTCAATAATAGGAATAAGTTCATCGCGAGATCATTTTGCTGCAGAAATCCCTCTCAAAAATTCTGATTCATTCAGGGAGGATTTTGCTCTTGGGATGCTTTCATCAGGTATGGTTATTACAAAAGAGCAGGCCGGTGATATACTTGGAGCCTCATTTGATCTGATTGTTTTTACAACCATTGATGATAACTGTACTGTTAAAATTGATAAAATCTTGAAATCTGTCTCAGATGGAGACGGATATACGTTTAAAACTATACACTCTTAAATAAAATATCTAAGATTTTTCTTCAGGACAAAACAGATTGGCAACAAATTTTTTAAGAATTGTAAGTGTCATATTACTAAGTCTTACCGGGTTTTCATGTTCAAGTAAAAATAAAGTGAGCTTTGTAAAGAGTAACGGTGAAAATCTTACCCTCAACGGAAAAAAATTCTTTTTCAGCGGCGGAAACTCTTACTCGATGCTCTATTCAAAAGAAGATGCTGACAAGCAGTTTGCAACGGCAAAATCCCTTGGATTAAATGTTATCAGGTTATGGGGCTTCTGGAATATGGAATTTGATAAAGCTGATATTGATAAAGGGAAGATTCTTCAACCTGAACCCATGAAGTTTTCAGAAAATGGGTGGAAGAAACTGGATTATGTTATTTATCTTGCAGGTAAAAATAATATTAAACTTATTATTCCTCTTTTAAATAACTGGAGTGAATTCGGAGGAACAGAAACATATATGAGGTGGGCGGGTATAGATATTCCGGAGCTCCCTGAAAGTTTTTATAAAAGGGGAGAGGTTTTAAAAAAAATTCGACCCAAATTCTGGAAAAGTAAAAAAGCTCAAAAACTTTATTTAAATTATGTAAAATATATTTTGAACCGTAAAAACAGCTATACGGGTGTTTTATACAAAAATGAACCCTCAATTATGATTTGGGAAGTTATGAATGAACCCAGATATGGACCCTGGAGTAATACAAAAGCAGGGTCAGAAAGTGTACGGGATTGGATTAGTACTGCTGCAGATTATATTAAATCCATTGATTCAAATCACTTGGTTGCAACAGGGGAAGAAGGTTTTTTAGACAACAGTGATACAAAAATTAAATCATCTGTTTATCCTTTTAATGGTGCCACGGGAGAAGGTTCCAGTTTTGTTTTAAACAGCGCTATAAAATCCATTGACGTTTTGGGATTTCATATGTGGCCGTTTCAGTGGTCTCTGTGGGGGACAAGTGATCAGGATTTTGGTAAAGATATGGTTGGTGAATATCCGGATCTTTCAAAATTTGCAGAAGACTGGGTCAAAGAACATAAGAGAATAGCATCAAAATTAAAAAAACCGATATATCTTGGAGAGTTTGGGTTTCAGATTTTAAGAAGAGAGGGTTCAGATATTTCTGACCGAAATAAAATAATTGAATCCGCATATCAACAGGCAATTAAAAATAAATTGAGCGGTCTCGCCTTCTGGAATTTAACATCATCAAATGATTCAGAGGGAATTAAATATAAAGGGGAAATCATTCGTAAAACTCTTAATCAGTCCCTGTATAACGACACTGCCATACCCCACGACCTTGACTTCAAATTCGACATCATCTGCCCAAAAGACAAATCCACCTGCGACATAATCAAAAAATACTCAAAAGAAATAATCAAAAAATAAAAACGGCCTCCGTCCTTATAAAAACTGAATATTATCAGCATATTACAAGATTAGAGGTTGAACTCCGTCCCTGTTTTTTTACTATTTTTATCTGTCCTGAAGGATTGAGTCGTAGGTTTTTTCTGAGCAGTCAAGGGGTTCTG
Source organism: Deltaproteobacteria bacterium (assembly GCA_016937935.1). Lineage (GTDB taxonomy): Bacteria > Myxococcota_A > Polyangia > JAAYKL01 > JAAYKL01 > JAFGVO01. The sequence continues at coordinate 11,336 of JAFGVO010000008.1, forward strand.
TTTTTTCTGATAATGCTTTCAGGTACTCTCCTGTGATCTGGATGAGTTCGAAGGCTGTTGAAAAAGAGAAAAGTTCATCTTCTGCCACCTGGGGCGCATGGTTCAGTCGCTCTTCTAATTTGGGCATTAAAATGGGTGCTGACATTATCTGACCTGCCCACTCTTCAAAGGGTGCTTCCGCTATTGCATTTGCGGCAATTCCTGCGGGATTCAGGCGAACAAAAAATGTGTCAAACTCAAAACGCCAGTATTGGGGCTCTCTATTTGTATAGCGCCATCTTCCTCCAAAGATTCGTTTTAATGTTTCGCCGAAATAGGCACCAAGTGTAGGTGCAAAAAGAGGCAGAAGATTGAGCCTGACGATATCTCCGGGGATGGGAACTGTTCCTCTGTTTTCTTCAGTTACCAACTCTTTTACGTAGTAATCAAGCAGAGAGAGGGTTTCAGCAGTGTAGTCAAGGGTCAGGTTAAATCTTTTTTGAACATGAACGATACAGCGCTCTGCCAGCTGGTCAATTGTTTCATTTTTGTCTGATTGTAAGTCTTTCATGGGCTTTATATACATATTTAAGTGGATGCTTTCAAGTATCAGTAATATCTATATTCCAGATTGAAGGTTTTAACTCTTAATCATGTGAAATTTTTAATTAACAGTGATCGTTTTTAATGTTATATCGATTATGTTTTACAATTATAGTGAAATTTAAATTTAAATCGAGAAGTTATAAATATGTCCGACTCAAAACAAAATAGCGATAATAACGATAATGAAGAAAATAAAAATGGTCTTCTTCCTGAGGATAATTTTTATGATAAGGATCTTTCAAATGATGATATAGACGAAGAGCTCATGGCTCTTGCACCTCCACCTCCTGCAATCCAGGAGGCCATTTTTATTATGGTTATTCTGGGGTTTTCGATTTTTATTCTCTATCTCTTTTTTCCCCAGGCTAAATATTTTGTGAAGGCTTTTTCAAAACCTGAAAATCTTGGTGATGCTGCAAATATCAACACAGCGAAGCTTGCGGGAGATTCATATGTTAGAGTTGAAGGGATGCCTCTTGTTAACAGAACTGTTACTTTCAGCACTGGAACAAAATGGTTTTCCGGTGATATATATCGCAAAATGGCACCTGTAGGTGGAAATTCGTCACTTCTTGCCCAGTGGCACACTCCAAATCCAAATATCAAGCAGGAAAAAGATATTCTTACCCCTCCTTCTGATTTTGCAGGGAGACTTAAAAAGCGAGAAGAACTCTCTAAAAATTACAATAAATTCTGGCCGTTTTTTGATTGTTTAAATTTTCACGATACAAGTCAGTGCAAGTTTTGTATTGGCAAAAAAAGTCTTGATGATTGCAGACCGGTTTTTACATGTGTGGATAATTATCCAATTGAGTTATGTGACATTACTGCATTTAATTCAAAAGAGGAGATTGAGACCAGAATTGCAAAACTTGATGAACAGTTAAATACAAGTAAAAACGATTCAATTGTTACTGAGATTGCCAGTTATAAAGTGGCATTGAATGCGGTTGAAAATATTGAGCTTCTTACGCAACAGGTAAAACTTGAGGAGTATTTTACAAGACTGGAGAGACTTGCAGCTTACAACAAAGGTAATAAAGATATTGAGGCACTGCAGCTGGAAATTCTTGATAAAATGACAGATGAGTTATCTGTCCTGTTTATTGAACCGAATAATAAATTAAAATCTCTTTCAAAGCCTATTCGTGAAAAACTTGAAAATGCAATACACAATATGGATGAGGCAAATGAAAAATTAAAAATCATAAGTATAGAAAAGAAAAAACTTGGACCTCTTGTAGACGTGAACAGAGAGCTTGCTGATTTTATAGTTGTTATTGATGAGACAATTTCAAAACTTAAACTTGGAAAAGATGTTGATAGTCTGATTTCAGGATGGAAATTAAATAATGATGCCAGTGGTGATGAAATTTATAATAAAGTTTTAACCCTTAATGCGTCTGTTATTAAAAGTATAAATTTGATTAAAGATAATGAGAGTAATGTGAATACTGATCAGGTTGACAAAGATAAAGAGAGTGATGAAAAAATAAATGAACCTGATAGTGATAATATAAAAGATAGTGATATACGTTCTGCTGAAGCTATTGATAAAACTCAGGGAGATGCAGAGGTTGCAGATTCTGACATTGCACAATTAAGCAGCGAGGCTCAGAGGGTAATTGACAACCTTTTTACTTTAAGAAATAGACTGACAACTCTTGGGCGGAAGATAAATACACTCAATCCAGGAGATTCAAAAGAGCTTGATAAATGGGCAGACAAGACAGATATCGTTGGATCTCTGCCTAAAGCGTTAAGAGCACAGAGGGTGATTACTTCAGTTCAAAAAATTGAAGGATTTGTTAAAGATACTAAGGAGAGCACAGATATTTCATTGAAACAGAGGTATAAAAAACTTCTTGCAGATGAAAAAGAGAATAGAGAAAAAGTTAAGACCACAGGACTCCTCAGCGGTGTTGAAGAGTTTAAAATCATAAAAGATTTTGAAAATTTAAAATCTAAAAAAGAGAGATTTATAGAAGGTAGAGATTTTTCAGAATATTCAAAAAGGTTATTTTCTCTTTTTGAAATTTACAAATCAAAGGATTTTTATCCTGCCGACCTTGGAAATCATGCTGAAGTTAAAAGTTCACTTATTAAATTTTTTAAAAATTGTAAAATGGACCAGTATGATACAAAAATAAGTAGTCTCGAAATGAAGATTGGCAGACCGGTCTTTGTTCTTCTGGACGGCGAAAAACCAGGGGATAATCTTTGGATACTTTTTGTTTATTTGATTATTCCCGTACTGATGTTTGTAAATATTCGCAGACTCTTAAGGTTTATAAGATTTTGGAGCAAGTGAAAAATAGAGATAATTCAGAAGGTAAAAATCAATCTTTCGGCAAATATAAACAGATTGATTTTGCTCTTGGGGCTTTACTGATTTTTGCGGTAGCGGCAACAGTTTTATACAGGTTTATAGCCAGTATTGGACTTTATGCTTCCATAGGAACAGAGGGAATTTTACCTGTTTTTGCCAATGTGGGTACCTTTTTCATGATTCTTACAGGAACTCTTGCAGGGTTTATGCTCCCTTTTTATATTGTGAAACTGATAAGTAACATAAATATTAAAGGTTTATGGTGGCGCAGTTTTATTATTCTAATTTCTCCAATTTATATTTTAACAATACTCTGGTCTATTTTAACAGAGCTCTCACCCTGGATTTTAATTTTAGCAATTGGAGGGGTGATGATTACTTTTATCATTTTAACCTCCGCAGTTTTATTATCAGAGGCAGCATATTCAATTAAAAGACTGTTTTTTGCACTGACTTTAACCTATATTTTAGCTTTAAGCGCCTGGATTATTCTTGATTTTCTACAGATTTCCTGGGCTCTTCCAATTGGAAGATATGCAAGAAGCGCATATAAAATAGCCGAAGTTGCGGCATTGCTTCTTCCGGTTTACTCATATTTTACTATAAGAAAATATTTTAGCAGGGACGAGGATACGGGTTATTTTAATATCCCTGCTTTAATAATCGCTCTATTAATTACAATTGCAGCCGGAGCAATCATTTTATATATTCAGCTTATTTCAAGCACCACTGATATTATAAGCTCATCTCCATTTTTAATAAGAGTTTTATATAGAACACTTGGAATGACACTGGCATTTCCATATGGGGTATTCCTTTTTATAATTTCATTTTTTTTCGCGGCACTGCTGTTTTTTACACTTGTGGTTCCAACAAAAAAATATCGTCCTGATTATAAAAGAGTTAATCTGGCAATTGGAATGGGGCTCATCTGTATTTCCGGTCTTCAACCCGTTGTTGTTTATCAGTATGCAGTTGCCCTTCTTGGTTTTGTAGCCCTGACCGGGATAATTATAGAAAGTGATACTGAAATTGAAAAATTTGATGAGAAAAGTTCTCTTTATGAATTGAAAGATTTAAATGAATTGAATAATGAGCTTGATGGCTCTTTAAAAGAGGGGAAAATTGAAGATAATTGAACATTTTTTCTCTTTTAAGTTCAATGAAGTCTACTATGAAATTTTTTTTAAAAACCGGACCGACTATTAGAAATTCACTTTTTAAGCATCGGTTCACTTTAGCCCTTTTAGTTTCCATAGCTGCTCACAGTACAATTTTTTATTTTATATCTCCTGATTATACAGAGGTAAAAGACAGAGCTATTGAATTTGATATTGTTGAAGGTGATTCATTACAGCCTCTTGCTCCTGAGGCTCAAGGTCCAAGAAGTCTTGAACAACTTGATGAAATAACTGATGCTCTTGACGAAAAAATAAACCCGGATGTTCCTGATGAAGATCAACCTTTAGAAGGAGCAATAATTGAAGAAGATTCCGATAAAGATAACAAGGGTGAAAAAACCGGAGACAGTGATAGTTCAAAAGATTCTGACAGTGACATTGACTCTGATACAGCAATTGATTCTGATACTGTAAAAGACAGTGATACTTCTAAAGATACTGATAAAATTTCTGATAGTGATAGTGAAAAAAAACTTGATAGTGAAAAGGATACAGGGAGTGACTCTGATACATTGTTAGATGATAAAATTGTCAAAGCAGGAGTTGATTCAACTGATACAGACACTCATATTGCTGACAGTGACTCTTTGCAGGGAGTGTCAAGATCGGCTAATAATGATAGTGATTCAGAAAAAAAAGGAGCTGCAGAAAATGAGATTTGTTTTCATGAACTTTTCTCTTTTGGAAAATTAAATCCGGACTGGTCACTGTGGATGTCAATGTCCGCCTTTGCAGGTACGAGATATGAACAGGGGCTGGCCGGGGTTTTAAACTCTTTTTATTTATACAATCAGATGGTGAAAGATACGGGAATAAATCCACTCACAGAGCTTGAGGGTGTGTTGATTTCAGCTGACGATTTTAGTGATTTCTCTTCATATCAGGTTGTGACAACTTATAATATTGCGGGTGAAGAAATAAGAGAGCGCCTTAAAAAGAGTAATGCATCAAAGCCCGGGTTTACATTTGAAAAGACCAGCTGGGGGTTTAGTGGAAAACTTCCAAATAGCTACAGGTGGGATTTTACCGGTTCGGGAAGAGTCATGGTTGCTAGTGATGCAGCGAAAGGTAAAGGGGATCCTGAGTGGCCTAAAGATGTTACCTGCATGCGTCCCCGTCCAAAGTTTAAAGGGGATCCTGCAAAAATATTTAATACACTTGTACGGTCACTAATAGGTCCTGATGATGAAAACAGGTGGCCCGTCCTGGTTTTGGGAACAAGGGATCCAAATGCCGCAGGACTTTACAGATACCCGAACCTTGCAAAAGTTTTTAAATGGGCAGTTGTGAAGGGATTTTTTTCAGATCCCATAAGGATTACCGGAGAGGTTCAATTTGATGGAACAAAAGAAGACATGGCTGAGGTTGAGAGAGTTGTAAAAATACTGCTGGCCCAAGGTGAAGGCAGATGGGTTAAATTATCGGGACTTGGCAATATTTCTAAAAGGGTCACATACTCTATAAAGGGAAACGCACTTTATTTTACGATTCCTTTAACAGAAGCTGAGGTTCATATAAGTCTCATTCTTCTTAAGAGTTACAGCCAGATGATTAACGATAAATTTAAAAAATAGATATTTTGAAGAAATAAAAAGAATTGGAAATTTTAAGTATCAGGCAAAGCTGTTTGCAGGAGAAGCCTGATGCTGTCTGTAGCCCAGATATGCTTTTTCAGCCTGTTGTGCAGCAAGGAGACGCTCTTGAGAAACAATTTCGAGGAGCTCGTTTTCATCAAATATTCCCGCATCACTTAATGCCTGCATATACCCGTCAACATATCCCTGAGTTTTAGAATACATAATGTTGGATGTTCCGTTGTGACGGCTTAAGAAAAGTTCTGATAAATGATTTCTCAACTGTTTTAATGATTGCCTTTTTGTCATAATTCATGCCTCCTGATAAATTGACTGTAATCAATATAAAAGTGAGAAGCAAATTTTTGGCCAATAGTGAAAAAAACAAAAATATTAAATGCAACCATACAGAGAAGGCAGACAATGAATATGCAAACAAACAGCAGTGAATTATTTACACCTTTTACTCTTGGTTCCCTGACATTAAAGAATCGATTTTTAAGAGCGGGATGTTTTGAGGGAATGGCTCAAGATGGAGAAGTAACTGAGAAGCTGATAAATCATCATGAGGATCAGGCTAAAGGCGGTATTGCCATGACTACAGTGGGTTATTGTGCTGTTTCAAAAGATGGCAGAGGTTTTGGAAACGAACTTTATATGAGAGATGACCTTGAGGAACCCTTAAGCATACTTGTAAAGAGAGTTCATGAAAATGGCGCTGCCGCATCTATTCAGCTTGTCCACTGCGGATATTTTTCAAGTCCTGAAGTGATTGGTAAAAAAACACTGGGCGCATCAAAACAGTTTTGCACATTCAGGTTTTCCTTTTGTGAAGAGATGACCATCAGTCAGATTGAAGAGAAAACGATGGACTTTATCTACTCTGCAAAAATGGCAAAAAAGGCGGGCTTTGATGCAGTTGAAATTCACGGAGGGCACGGATATCTTTTAAGTCAGTTTTTAAGTCCCTTTACAAACAGACGAAAAGACCAGTACGGAGGTTCCCTTGAAAATCGCATAAGATTTATTACAGAGGTGGTGTCTGGAATAAAAAAAGAGGTTAAAAATTTGGCTGTTCTGGTTAAGATAAATCAGTTTGACGGAATGAAAAAAGGGATTGAACTGGAAGATTCCATAAAAATCGCACAGGCCCTCGAAAAAGCCGGAGCTGATGCAATTATTCCAAGCTGCGGATTCACATCCAAAACTCCATTTATGATGTTGCGCGGCAATCTTCCAATAAAAGAGATGAGTCGCAATCAAAAGAGTCTTTTTATGAGAGTAAGCATGACACTTTTTGGCAGACTGTTTGTACAGTATTATAAATATTCTCAACTCTTTTTACTTGATGGAGCAAAACAGATAGCAAAAAATGTAAATATTCCGGTTATCTATATTGGCGGAGTCTTAAGCGGCAAAGATGCACAAACAGCCATAGACAATGGATGCACCGCAGTACAGATAGGCAGAGCCCAGATAATGGACAGTGATTTTGTTAATCGGTTAAAAAATAAAACAATAGAAATCTCAACCTGCGATCACTGCAACAGATGCATAGGAGCAATGGATGCAGGAGGAGTATACTGCGTAACAAAACAAGAAGAATCCCACCAACAAGAAGATACCCACCCTAAGTGAGTTGATTGATATCATTGAAGAAATCTCGAAATATGCATTAACCCGTCCTAGGTTAGTATGTTAAAATCTGAAGGAGGCGGTAATTGCTGCCGAGGTTGAGGTGGCTCCGGCGTTTATCTGGAGACGGGTTGATTGATTGTAGTAACGTTTTTTTTGGAATGAATATTTAGCTGTCCCTACAATGCCAATTATTAGTCCTGTTACCTGAATTATTCCCAGAGTCCCGGCAACTACCTGTCCTGCACCTTCATCTGCGTAAGGTATTGCAAGAAAAGGACCTGCAAGGGGAATCATTAAACGTGATCCTGTTGTGGTGCAGTTTAGACACTCTTCACCCGGGTCGACAGTCATCTCAGAAAGAAGCATTGCTCCTGTGAGAACTGAGAATGCCCAGCCTCCTCCTAAAATTGCCCAGCCTGCAATCATAAGTCCTTTTCTTGGGCGAGGCGGCATGTACTCGTTTGTCGTATTTGAAGGTTGAACGGGAACTCCTGTAAAAGGGGGAGGAGGAGGTACTATTGTTGCAGCTTCCTGATTTTGGTCGGGGGATGTGGACTCTTCAGCTGCAATTTCTTCAGTTTTGATTTCTTCAGTTGAAGGGTCCTGGTTTTGATCGGGTTCTGCAGGTTCTCCTGCAACTGTTGTCTCTGCTGGTTTTGTTGCAGGTTCTGATGTTGCTGTCGGGGTTGATGTATCAGTTGCTGAATCAGTAGTATTTTCTAAAGGTGAAGTAAGTGAAGGGGTGTTATCTGCAAATGTGATTATTGGAAAAAATAATAAAATTGTAACTATAAAAGATGACTTCATTTTAACTCCATTTTCTCTGTCATTTAAGTCAGAAATTTAATTTTTCTTATTTAATTGTCGATATTTAAAACATAGAATATTTAATTTGTAAAATTGTTAAAGATTTATCTTTATAATGTAAATTCAGTACTTTTTATGGTAGTTTAATAAGGTATCAATTTATAACAGCAACGGATATTCAAAATGGCAACTCTTAACTGGCGCACAAAAGATGGAAAACAGAAGCAGAAGGTAATCAGTAAACCTATTACTACAATCGGCGAATCTGCAAGTAATGATATTTCAATTCCGGATTTGGGCCTTGATGATTATCATATTCAGGTGATTTTTGATGGTCGTGATTTTAATATTAACGGTGCCACCAGTGATAATGAATTTTATATAAATGGAAAGAAGAAAAAAAGAGCCCGTCTTGTCCATAAAAATCTTATTACTGCCGGAAAAGCGGAAATTACATTTGAACATTTAAGTGATTTTATTTCTCAATCCACGCAAAGTGTTAATGAGGATGTACGGAGCCTCAAAAGACTGCAGCAGTTATCATTTGAGCTGTTCAGCCTTGAATCTGTGGATGAAATTCTTGAAAAACTCATGGATAGTGTAATTGAGCTGACTGGTGCTGCAAAGGGATTTCTTATTATCTTTGAGGACGGAGAGCCGCTGATTAAGGTTGCCCGTAATTTAAAGCGGGAAAATATGGCAGATGCAATTGAACAGCTCTCAGACACTATTATTGCTACTGTAGTTGAAACAAAAAAGGCGATGATAATTACAGATGCAAAAAACAGTACTAAATTTGCAAAATCTGAATCTATTTTAAGCCTTAATCTAAGCTCTGTTTTGTGTGTCCCCCTTTTGCAGAAACATACACTGCTTGGAATTATATATCTTGGAAATGACACAGTTACTGGTCTTTTTGAGTCAAATCTTCTTGAGACTCTAAATATTTTTGCTGCCCAGGCATCACTCATAGTCCACAATGCTCTGCTTTTAAATGATCTAAAACTAGAAAACAAAGTTCTTTCTACACGTCTCGAAAGTGACAGGTTTGGAGAAATTACAGGGGCTTCAAAAGCAATGGAGAGTGTTTTTTCTCAGATTGAAAAAGTTGCACCAACGGAGGTTTCAGTATTAATCAGTGGTGAGACCGGTACCGGAAAAGAGCTCATTGCAAGAGAGATTCATAAAAGAAGTAACAGGAAAAATGGTGTTTTTATAACTGTAAATTGCGGGGCTATTCCTGAAAATTTAATGGAGTCAGAGTTTTTTGGTCATGTTAAAGGGGCATTTACCGGAGCTGAGCGTGAGAATATTGGTAAATTTCAGGCTGCCAACGGCGGGACTCTTTTTTTAGATGAGATAGGGGAGATGCCAATTGGTCTGCAGGTTAAAATTTTAAGGGCCCTCCAGGAGCGTCAGGTTACCAAAGTTGGCTCAACAAAGAGTGAGCAGATTGATATAAGAGTTTTAAGTGCAACCAATAAAGAACTTGAAGATGAAATTAAGAAGGGTACATTTCGCGAGGATCTTTTTTACCGTTTAAATGTTATTCACATATCCCTTCCACCTCTGCGCAAAAGAGATGATGATGTTGTTCTTTTAGCCCGCTATCTTTTAAACAGATACTGTCAGGAATTCGATTCGGGGGTAAAGAGTTTTTCAAATAATGCAGTTACAGCCATTAAGAAACATGAGTGGCCGGGCAATGTAAGAGAGATGGAAAATAGAATTAAAAAAGGGATAATTTTAAGTGAAGGACAGATAATTGATGCTGCAGATCTTGATTTGCAAGGTGATGATGAACAGGATGTTATATACTCTCTTGCTGTTGCAAAAGAAAACTTTCAAAGAGATTATATTCTTAATGCATTAAAACGTAATGATGGAAACCGCGCTCACACTGCAAGGGAGCTTGATGTGGATCCCAGAACTATTTACCGCTATCTTGAAAAGGTGTAAAAGAGCCTGATGAATCTCTTTTGTAAAATATCAGTAATTCTTTTTGGTCTCTTTTTATTAACCGGCTGTATGGTAACAGATGAAATTGAATTTAAAGATAAAGTTAATTATCCTCCTGCAATTATTGATGTTCAGCCTGTTTCAGAACAGATAAATTATGCAGTAAAGGGAAGTACCCTGACTTTTTCTGTTACAGTCTTTGATCATGATAAGGATGATTTTAATTATTACGACGGAAGAATCGCCATTTATGAAACGTTGAATTCTTCAAATATTAAAAAAGAGATTTTTTCTTGTAACGAACCCCAACTGGTTACAGGTGAAGATTTTAGTGATGGAATTACTGTTGTTATTTCATGCCAGGCAACGTTGCGAACAACTCTTGATACTCAAAATACTCTGCAGATTGAGGTTGAACTATCTGACAGAGGTTATGATTCAGGAAATTCTCTGCCTGAAGATGCCAATACTGTAAAGGTTTTGTGGACCTATGAACTGCTTGAATAAAATTGTGCATAGAGATAAAAACAGAAGAGATAGTAATTGTAAAAAAGATAATTACAAATACATCAATCAAAAGATTAATGTAACGTTTTTTTTAATAATTTCTTTTGTTTTTTTTTCATGCACATCCCAAACCGGTGATGATTTTTCAACTTCGGATTATATTTATAAAGGTTCTAAAAACAGTTGTAGAAATAATGAAAATTGTAAAACAGGGTATTGTAATAGTGATTTGAAAATTTGTGCATATAAAGAGGTTTCCAGCACATCTTTTATTGGAAAAATTTCAGTTCAGGATTCCGGTGATAATTCAGAACAGTCTGTTCAGCAGCTTTTTAATATAGAAACAGATAGTGTTATGGAGCCTGTTTTATTTATAACTCCTTTTTTAAAAACTCCTCAGATTGATCCCGGGGTTAATGCCAGAGTCATTTTTTATGATTATGAAAACAGCCTTAAAGATAAAACTCCGATTGTTTATGTTTATAACTCGGGTAATAAAAAGTCTGATTTCTATCTTCATGCAGGAGTTTATAAAGTGGCAATTATTCCTGAGGGAAGTGATGCAGAACAGTATCCTCCAATTTATTTTGATAATGTTTTTTTAACACCGGCAGGTGCTTTTACAGATGAAGATGGAAATGATATAAATATTGTTATGCCTCATGTTGAAGATGAATTATTTACATATAATTATATTTCAGGTTCAATTTATTATTTAAAAAATAACAACGAAAAAGTCAGTGCAAACGGAATGCGAGTACGTCTTTTTGATGAAGATGGTTTAGATGCAATTTCAACTTATGATTATACAATTTGTACTCAGACAACAGGATGTGGAAGGTTTTCATTAGGAGTTAAGTCTGGTTTTGGCAGTGCAAAAGTTCTTGTAGATAACCCCGAACAACCATTTTTACCTGTATATTATTTTGATTTTGAATTAAAAACCGGCAGTGGGTTGGAGCTTACAATACCTGTTTTTGAGTCTCCAATAAAGGTAAGCGGTAAAATAATATCAAAAGACAGCAATGGAAATTTGGCACCTTCTCCACCCTGCATGGTGGTTTTTCAGATGAATGAGCCTGAAATAGATCGAACTCTTTATTATGTTGTAAATACTAATTCTGTTGGTGAGGTTATGTCTGCAGATATATCAAAAGAACTTTACCTGTATCCGGGGAGCTATACAGTGTCAGCATATCCTAAAGCTCTTACTGGTAAAAATGGTATTAGATACCAGAGTACATCAATAAATATTGAGATCTCAAAAGATGCTCTGTCCAACTCTTTTGAGATTGAACTTGGGCCTGCAATAAATATAATTGGAGCCACCCTGATTAATGATTCTGAAAATTTGTCCCACGTATCAATTGAAGCTTTTGATATAAATAATAATTTCCCTGAATCGAGAACCCTGAATACCATTTCTTCAGATGATGGAACTTTTAATTTTTCGATGGAAAACTCTGTTTACAGAGTAATTGCAATGCCATACGAACAGAGTAATTATGCTTCTGTTGCACAAATATGGAATGTTTCAAAATCCCCTGTCTTATCTCCTTCCATTCAACTTGATTATCCATATGTCGTTAAAGGGAGAGTTATTCCTGCACAGGTAACAGATGATATTGGAGGTTTGGAAATTGAGTGGTATAAAGAGTATGGTGAAAGAGCCTACCTTGTTGGAAAAAGTGAAATAGATAAAGATGGTTTTTTTAATGCTATCCTTCCACCTAAATGAAATTGTAAATTCAGTATGAAAAATAAAGAGTTAAATGCAAAGCCATTTTTAAAATGGGCGGGTGGAAAAAGATCACTCGTTTCATCTATTGGCCAATTGATACCTGAAGGTATAAAGAAAAAGGATTATACATATATTGAGCCGTTTGTTGGCGGGGGTGCCGTACTGTTTTGGATTTTAAACGAGTATCCAAATATAAAAAAGGCTGTTATAAATGATATAAATACTGATCTTGTAAATGCATATTTAACAATTCAAAATAGAGTTGATGAACTTATTAATATTCTTGATAAAATTGAAAAAGAGTATTGGCTTCTTTTAAAAGATACAGTTCTAAAAAAAGAGTATTACTACTTAAAAAGAGATCTTTTTAATAAAAGAACATGTAATACAGTTGAACAGGCGGCCCTGTTCATTTTTCTAAATAGAACCTGTTTTAACGGGTTATACAGAGTAAATCTTAAAAATGAGTTTAATGTTCCAATAGGTGAATATAAAAAACCTTTAATCTGTGATGTTCAGAATTTAAGAAGCATAAATAGGCTATTTGAAAAGGTGATTATTTTAAATGGCGATTTTGAAAAGACATTGAATCATTCAGGAAAAAAAACCCTTTTTTATTTTGATCCACCTTATAAACCACTTAGTGAAACATCAAATTTCAATTCTTATGACAGTACTGTTTTTGATGATGACAGTCAGCGCAGACTTGCGAGCTTCTGCGAAAAAATTGATATGTTGGGCCACAATTGGATATTAAGTAATTCTGATTTAAAAAATGAAGATCTCAATGATAATTTTTTTGATGACCTGTATTGTAAATTTAATATTCAGCGGGTTCTTACAAGAAGAAATATAAACTCAAAGTCTGATAAAAGAGGCGAATTAAAAGAGTTATTAATCTCTAACGGTGCAATAATAATATCTGAATAAACAGCGATTTTTAATTAAAGTGGTGAAATGGAGTAATCACGTCATTTTTTATTTCGAGTATTCCAACAGATTCCTTAAATCCTCCTCTTGGAAAAACCGGACTGCCTGGATTGAAGTAAAGCACATCATTAATCCACTCAATTTTAGGAATATGTGTATGACCGTAAATTACAGCCTGAATACCGGCTGCTTTAGGGTCAATATCAAGAAGGTAGAGATCATGAAGGACATAGGCAGAAAAACCGGGAATGTTATCAAATGAAGCAACCGATGTAACCGGAGCTCTATCTTTTATATCCATGTTTCCTTTAACTGCAGTTAAAGGTGCAATCTCTTTTAATCTGATAATAGTATTTATATCAACAATATCACCTGCATGAATAATGCCCGACAGGTTCAAATTTTTAAATAGAGTTATTACCCATAGTGGCAGAGTGCCATGAGTATCAGAAATAATCCCAATTTTCATGATTCACTATTTTTTAAAAAGTCACAAAACATTTTTGGAAGCCTGGAAGGAGATCTTGTTTTGTAGTCAAAACCAATAAATCCAACCTCAGCAAGTGCAACAGGTGAACCATCACTGGTTCTGGTAATATTATGAGCCAGTCTAAAGCTTAGGGAGCCGGCCTCAACCGGTTCAATTTCGATTGTGAGAGTGTCATGTAAAAAACCCTCTCCCAGATAGTTTACAATTGAGTCTGTGGCAACTATTCCTGTTTTACCATCACCTAAATCCAGTTCTGTAACACCCCAGTTTTTAAACAACTCAAGTCTGGAATTATGAATAAGAGCAAGAATTTTATCATAGCCCAGATGTCCTCCATAATTAAGATCAGAAACACGAATTTTTTCTGATGTTTTAAAACGATAGCTTTCGATTTTTTGAAGTTTTACTTTGGGCATAGGTCAACTCTAATGTTCAGTTTGTTATTTCATGTATCCAAGCTGCTGAAGCTGCTGTTTAAGATCATCAGGAATATTTTCGTTTTTCTCCTCTTCTGATTCCGGTTTACCAACAACGTCAGCTTTTATTCTGCTGCTCATCCACTGGGATTTATCAGGAGCCCCGATAAACTGTCCAAGACTTATTCTTAAAGCTCTTCGTGCTACAGGATACTTTTCATCAACATCTATCTGCTCTTTAGGATCATCAGACAGGTTATATACATATGTATTAACAGGTCCGCGCATTCGCAGTTTCCAGTCTCCCATTCGTGCGGCCCATTGGAGATTACGATCATCCGCCTCAGAAAAGAAACTTGAAAAAGCAGTATTAAAAGGGTGTTGGTGGTGATTGTTACCTGCATATATAAGTGATCTACCTTCGAATTCGGTTAGTTTTTTATCACCCGTTGCCTCAAGAATTGTTGGTACAATATCACTAAGAGAAACATTTGCAGTTACTTTTGCACCTTTGGGGAAGAGCCCCGGAGCACGTACAAAAAGAGGTACGTGAAGGAGTTCCTGAAAGACTGTGTGACCATGGCCTACAGATTCATGCTCAAAAAATTCTTCACCGTGATCAGCACAGATAACAAAAATGGTATCATCGAGAACACCCTCTTTTTTTAAATTCTTTATAAATTTTCCAAATTGTCTGTCGTGGTAGGTTATTTCACCATCATACAGGGCTTCAAGATGTCTTTTATCTCTACTGTTAAGTTCAACTTTCTTACGTTTATACTCTTCTAAAAGATCCCCTGTACTTCTCGGATTCACAGGTCCATCATAATCACGGGCATCATAAAGCTTAAGGTCCTCTTCGGGAGGATCGTATGGAACGTGAGGGTCAATAGTCTGAATATATGCAAAAAAAGGTTTATCTTTGCTGCTTTTAATAAATTCAAGACTGTCATTAAAAACATTTTCAGCTTTGGTATTTTTATTTTCACGAATGTAATTTGTATAGTGGGTCCAACCTCTGTTAAAGCCGAATTCAGCCGCAAGATAGCCATTTGCTATGAAGGCTGCAGTGTTAAAACCCTTCTCTCTAAAGATCTCAGAAGATATTTTAACAGATTTGCTCAGTTTGCTTGAGTGGCCTCTTGCTTTATGTGTATCTGGATATAACCCCGTTAAAACAGAAGCACAGGCTGGTTTTGTCCAGTTTGAAACGGATTGACAGTTTTCAAAAAGGGTGGCTTCCTCAACAAAGTTTGCCAGCTCATCACTTTTAACTCTTCTGTTGCCGTATGATTTAAGTTTGTCAGCTCTTAAAGTGTCAATAAGAAGTACTACAACATTTTTTAATTTCTTTTCAGGTGCAGGTGCATCCGGTTTTACTCTGATGGCTGGAACACCAAGCGCAAATCTTGAGTTATCCGGACCTGTTATTTCAATATCCATGCGAATCAGTCTGTTTTCATGTTTTGAAAGATCTGCAACTACTTCACTCCATTCACTATCTTTAAAACTTTTGGAGAGAATATTTGTTGGGGCACCACCTTTTGCGTCAATAGCAGATATTCTGAAATCAACAGGATCTATTTTCCCTTTTGCATCTTTAACCGGTGCACCAAACGCACAGAACTTAGCATCTTTTGGAATGGTTACAAAAAAAGATAATTTTGAAGGGACAGGCATCATGATTGACTGGAGTTCCTTAGGATTTTTTTTGCCTGTTTTATAGGTTTGATTAAGTTTTGCCACTCCAGGGGGATCAAATCTTTCAGGTTCTTTTATTCCTGCGGGAATAATTCTTAAATAATCAACAGCAAAAGAGGCTTTTTTACCGGCAATTTCTTTGTCTGCAGATGAATAAATAAGTTTGAGATAATTTTCTCCTGAAACAGTTGTATCAGCTGGTGCATTTATTCGGTAAGTATCAAAATCACTGCCCTTCATGGTTATTCTGGAGAGGGGGTGATCATTCAAGTAGACTGAAAAGTATTCTGTTCCTCCTTTTTTAACCCTGAATTCAAAATTCAATTCCATCTGTTCAGAAAGATTAAAATAGAGCCTCGAAGGACTGCTTGAAGCCCAGGTATAGGAAACACCGTTCATGGAGCTGTCATTTTCCCAGCCGCTCATCCATCCCCCAAGTGTGTATTTAAATCTTGCGGCAGTACCAAAATCTATAAATTCACCAAAATGGTTGATATCAGACAGGTGAATAATGTCTGTAAAATCTAAAATGCTGGCTGTATCTGCCCAGCTGGTTCCTTTAGCTGCGGCGTCAATTACTTTGGCAGCCTTTTTTTCAGGTTCTTTACCACCACATCCAAAAGGAATTACAGTTGCAGCAGCAGCAGTTGATCCTGCAATTAAAAAATCTCTTCTTGACCATTTTTGATTCTGATTTTCATTCATTATAGAAGCCTCATTTAAAATTTTGTGAACAAACGTATAGTAGTTAATAACAAAAAAAGAGCCCATTCCAAAATAAAACGCACTACTTTTCTAAATTCTTTCAATATTATTTTTAATTATTCTCTTGACACAGGGCCCAATATAAATATTATTCCCTTCGCTTGATAAAAGCATTCCTGCTTAGCTCAGTCGGTAGAGCGGGTGGCTGTTAACCACTAGGTCGGCGGTTCAAGTCCGTCAGCAGGAGCCAATTTAGAACA
>JAFGVO010000063.1 GCA_016937935.1 Deltaproteobacteria bacterium
CATTTTTATTGAAGATCCTGTAACAAATAAAGAGGAACTTTTGGATATTTATTCAAGTGAAAAAATTCCAGAATCCAGTTTGTGGTATAAAAGTGGATGTAGTGTAGAATTTGATATGCGTGAAGAAGATTTTCAAATGTATTTGGACAAATTTACATTACGAGTTCCAGGTGCCTTTTTTAGTACCTTGAAAAATATTAAATTTCATTGTCAAAGTGAAGCCGCTGATAGTGATAATTAATTGTCAGCAGCTTCACTTTTTTCGTATTTGGTTATCAATTTTTTAATGCCTGATAAAAAAGTTGAACTTTTATTTTGAAAAGCAAAGCAACCTTAACATAGAATGGCCTCCGTCCTGAATTGATTGTTTTGTTCGGTAGGCGATATGTGTAAGCTCTTGATTTTTATGCTGTTTAAGTTAAATGCTAAAATGGCCTCCGTCCTGAATTGACTGAATTGACTGAACTGATCTGAATTGATCTGATTTGAGCTGATTTGATTGTGAAGTTGAAATCCGATGATTTATTTTTGACAGGAAAGTACTCTTGTTACGGTTATTTTGCTTCCCCCTTCACTGTTGGCCCAGGCTGCGTCGCCGTTGGGGTAGGCTACCATATCTACAAACTGATCTATTGGTGCTTCTGTTGTTATGGGGCCTTCGATGATTGCTCCGTTTGTGTTATTTGCAACGGCAAGGTTTAGTTTCTCGTTGCTTTTCCAGCCTATGAGAAGGTCATCACCAAAACGGGAGAGGTAGGGTCTGAAGATATATTCTGCGTCGATGTTAACTGCTTCTTTTATTATGTCGTCCCGCTCCATTTCACCACTGTCGGTGATTCGTGCCAGGTGGAGCTCTAAAGTTTCGTCTGTTGTTTGGAGGTAGCTAAGCCAGAAACCTCCTTCGTCCGCAACCAGGCCACCTAGAGCCCGCTTATCAGGAGGGGTGCCATCATGTAGAAGTACGGCGGGATTATCCCCTCCGTCAAGAATTTTTACGCGCAGGGCGTTTGGGTAGGCGTCCCCGTGGCATGCGGCTGCGAAGTTTCCGTTGTACGCAAGACGCACGGACCAGCTGTGACTGCAACCCCAGTCCCATCCATCTTCCACACGATTTCCAAGGGGGTCGATGAAGCGCAAGGTGTCACCTGCGTGGATGTCAATTTCTCCTTCAACATTTGGGCGGGGGGATGACCCTGCTGTGCGAAAATAGACTCCATAAACCTCGCCGCTCCACACGATTCTTGCTGTATGCTGATACCACCAGATGAAGAGGGCACCTTCAGAGTCAACATTTTTTTTCTCTGTCAGGGTGGTCCTGAACAATGTCTTGCCTTTATCGTCAAAGCGAAGGAGATCAAGTTTGCCGCAGCGGGCATTATCAGGAGTTGCATCAGACTTGCAGTATTTGGGGCTGTAAATATCAGGGTCATCATCCATAAAAGCAATCGCCCCGCCATCTTTGTGTCCCGCAATAGCGTGAACCTCCTGGCCATTTATTGATAGAATCGTTTTAGGGTTTGAATCATCTGAATCAAGAGTTGCCACGTGAATCTTGTCCTGCACCTGATCCTTCCAGCTGATGAGACTGGAGTTGTCACCAAACGGGCTGATTACCAGAGGATGGTATTCGTCACTTCCCACAGCCGGAGAATCTAAAGTTACCGAACTTATGCGAATTCGCTCCCCGAGAGCTTCACATCCCGTGGCTGTTCCCCCCTTAACATCAATAAAATCTTCAGGAGGTTCTGTTCCGTCGGGAGCAAAAATGTCAGGGGTCGGATCAACAGGTGTCTTGGAGGCCCCGTCGTTATTAGATTTGGAGTCATCGCAACCCGTAATACCTCCTGAAAAGAACATCGCCAAAGTCAGACAGGCAAGAACCTCTCTGGTTGAAAGCAGACTATGTTTCATTTTAATGACCTCCATGTTAGGGGCACAGTCAATAAAAACTGCGCACTCTTGTAGTTGACAAAAATCGTCAATTAAACGGGATTTAGCCATTTAATACATTAAGTGTCAAATAGCCTTAAGAATGTATCGTCTGAAATAAGGGAGTTTAACAGGGAGGCAGACCCGGAAATCTGGTATGAAGAAGAGTGTGCTATTTGAATGGGGGAGCTGCGGCGAACTCTTTACCCAGTTCTGTTAAACTTTCATCGTCGTTAAAAAGACCGCAGTTGGTGCACCATGGATACCAGGCGTAACGCACAAGACGGGGATGTCTTGAAAAAACTTCAAGGGCGCCTTTGTAAAAATTCAATACAGTCTGTTCATCGGGAGCGCTTTCGTTAAGGCAGCCAAACTCTGTTATCCACAGGGGTTTATTGCCGGGCAGGGACTCAGCCCATTTAATGTGGTTTTCAAGACCCTTGGCGTCGGCATCACATGAACCCGCATTCCATCCGTACCAGTGAAATGCAACCACATCCACCTGTGAAAGGTCTACCTGTGACATAAAATCTTCGAGCCATGTTTTTCCTGCTGCATTGCCTGCAGGTGCCGGGCTGGCAGCAGCTATTGCTCCGTTATCAAAGGATGGCCAAAGAGGTAAAGCTTCGGCCACTGTGAGGTTTGCCTGTTTATCCCCATCGGGCTCGTTAAATCCCAGCACATAGGGATAACCTTCGTTTGCAAGTCCGGATACCGCATCGGTAATCCAGGTCTCTGACAACTCTTTTGGATGGCCCCAGATCATGGGAACAAATTGGCCTCCCGAGTCATCACCGCAGGAGTCTGCGGATTTTTCATTCATCATCCAGTTGTAAAACCAGCTTAAATTTAAAGAGTGTCTAATTGCACAGGAAGGGTTGCCCGCCAGACCTTTAAAAGGTTCTTGTAATTCAGTATCTGAACTTGTATCAGAATCTGTTTTGGAATCGTTGCCTGAATTTGTATCAGAATCATTTAAAGCGCTTGAATCAGTGTCTGAGCCTTTGCTTGAATCAGTGTCGGTGTTTTTGTCAGTATCCGGGATTGTGTCACTGCCCAAATCAGAGTTCCCGTCACTATTTGTTTCTGTATTTTTTGAGTCTGACGAATTATCACTGCTGCAGCCTCCAGTTGCCAATAATGTAATTTCAAAAACCAGCAAATACAAAAATAATTTTTTCATGAAAAATCCTCTCCGGTTTTGTTAAATCAAGTCTTCTTTGAAACCGTTTGTATTGTAAATCATAACACCAAAAAATATTGGTTTAAAGATTTTTAAAAAATGTATTTGAAGAGTTTTACAAAAACGGTACTCTGTTGTCATGTCACTTTTAACAATAGCTATGCCATTTACTATTCTTGGTTTTATCGGACTTTCAGAACTTTTTAAAAAGAGTACCGGTAAAAAAACAAAGGCCAAAGCTGCTTTAGCTGTTTTTTTGATCATTGAAGCTTTTTTTGCCTATTTTATGTTTGTCGCCCCCAAAATAAAAGAGTCCGCAGTACTCTCATCTGGACTATCATACCCTGCACAAGTGGTTTCGGTTAAACAGACTGGAAATTATCGTAATCATAATCCGGAAGTGGAGATGGTACTTGCAATTACTCCTGATAAAAAAGCGTCCTATACAACCTCGCTAGAGGTTTATGTTCAGCAGATTGATCTTTTCAGATTTGTAGAAGGGGCATCGTTAACAGTTCTTGTGGATAAAGACGATCCTCACAATATTCTTATAAAAGGTTTCAATACACCTTGATAATCGATAATAAAAAATTAATTATTTTTTTATTCGGGAACTTTTTACAAATATCATTGTCCAATTTACTAATGTGATTTCAAAAATGGAGGGAATATGAAAAAATTCTTACTTTTAAGTATTGCTGCGTTATTAATTGTTACAGGGTGCCAGTCAGAAGATTCTGATTTAAAGGTGACCGAATCTATCGTGTCAAGGGTAGAGCTTGTTTCTGGAAGGGTGTGGAGTCTTGAAAAAGATGGAAAAACTGAGATTATCACCGGGGATATGCTACAGGATAATTCTCATATTATGGTAGGGGAAGGGAGCAGAGCTCTTGTAAAAATGAGCAATGGTTCTGAAATTTTTATAAATGAAA
>JAFGVO010000064.1 GCA_016937935.1 Deltaproteobacteria bacterium
AAGCATTTCTATTATTACAATTTTAAATGTATGCCTGTATTCATAATTAAAAAAATAAACAGGTTATAAAGTTTACCGGAAACTTCACAAGGTTTCTGACTATTGCTTGTAATTAAAAACTTTTTTAAATTCTATCGACGTAATATCTTTTACTTTTTCAATATTGTATTTTTGGCCGGTTATTTTTGCGATTGATGTTATCTGACTGCTTTGAAGTCCGCAGGGATTTATTAGATTGTATCCTTGGAGGTTCATGTCAATGTTAAGAGCAAAACCGTGAAATGTTATGCCATTTGTGACTCTTATTCCAAGAGCGCCAATTTTAGGGCTGTTCTCGATGTCTGCAAATATACCTGTAAGTCCGGGAATTCTTTTTGCAGGCACTCCGAGTTTTTTGCTTACGTTAATCATTACAGTTTCAAGATTGTTTACAAATTTTGCCACACCTGATTTTATCTGGTGAAGATTAATTATCGGGTATCCCACAAGCTGTCCAGGTGCATGGTAGGTTGCCTGTCCGCCCCTTTCAATTCTGTGCAGTTCAATTTTTTGCTTGCGAAGAGTTTCTTCTGAAACCAGAACTCCCTCTTTAGATGCATTTTTTCCCAGGGTTATAACAGGTTTATGTTCAAGTAATATAAGAGTATCATCAATCTCATTGTTTTTGCGTTTTATTACAGTTTCAAGCTGTAGATTGTGGGCGGATTCATAAGATGTAAACCCCTTGAGATTAATTATCTGAAGTTTTGATTCTGCTTTTAACATATGCTTCTGCGGCTTTATAGGATGTTCTTACAAGTGGGCCTGAGGCGACAAACTCAAATCCCATTTTAAGTCCTTCATTTTTTAACTGTTCAAACTCGTCCGGGTGAACATAATTTACAACAGGTGCTTTGGATTTTAGAGGTTGAAGATATTGCCCCAAAACCAGAATTTTAACTCCTGCATCTCTTAAATCTCTCAGAGACGCAATAACTTCTTCCCGGGATTCTCCGAGCCCCAGCATTATTGATGATTTTGTAATATTTTTAGGATTTTTTGATGCCTGCCTCAGAGTTTCTAAAGAATTTTTATATGAAAAACGTGAATGCCTTAACTGGGGTGACAAACGTTCAACAACTTCAATATTATGGGCAAAAACAGTAGGCTCTGCATTTAAAACTGTCTGGAGGTGTTTATCTTTGTAGTCAGGTGTTAAAACTTCAACCATCGGTGTAGTTGGTAAACTTTTAATAGCTTTAATAATTTTAGCAAATTGTGAAGCCCCGCCATCTTCAAGATCGTCCCTTGTTACTGATGTAATAACTGCATAGGATAGTTTCATTTTTAAAACAGCATCCGCAACTTTTTTGGGTTCATTTAAATCTACTGCAGGCGGGGTTCCGGTTTTGACTGCACAGAACCTGCATCCTCTGGTGCAAATATCTCCAAGAATCATTATTGTTGCGGTTCCGTTATTCCAGCACTCGGATTTATTTGGACATTTAGCTTCATCGCAGACAGTGGATAAGTTGCCTGAATTTATGGCTTTTTTCACAAAACTATATCTTTCACCGCCACTAATAGAAACTTTTAGCCATTTTGGTTTTGCCGGTTTGGAAATTTGTGAATCAATGTTTGCCATAGCCCAAGGGAAATTGAAACAAAGGCCGTTTTTTGTCAACATAATATAATTATAAAAAATTATCTTTTGTATTGTTGCATCTGCTTTGACGTTATGGTATTAAGCCTGCGAAAATGGGTAATATCAAAAGGTGGATCCCGGTAGATGGACCCGCCTTTTTTATTTTTTTACGATGGAAATTGAACAATTAAAAGCACTTGCAGAGCCTATAGTTAAAGAGTTTGACTGTGATTTGGTACTGCTGACATTTCAAAAAGAGAAATCCGACTGGGTTCTCAGGCTCATGATAGAGAAGTGCGGTAGCGACCCAATGGTGGACTCGGGTGTGGATGTTAAGCTGTGTACTGCTGTCAGCCGTAAATTTGATGAGTTACTTGAAGCTGACAATTTAATTGATAAGAACTACACTCTTGAAGTTTCTTCACCTGGAATTGAGAGACCCCTTACCTGTAAAAAAGATTATGAACGTTTTTTGGGCAGGAAGGTAAAAATAAGAACCCGTGAGATCATTAATGGTAAAAAAAGATTTACCGGAACTATTGAAAATGTGGATGATCTCGCAGTAAAAGTAAAATCGGACTCTGGAAAAGATGTTATGATAATACAGTTTGACACTATTTCCAAAGCTAATTTACTCTATGATCCCAAGCGATTGTAGCTTAACCAAGGAGATAAGTGATGCAGGAAGCCTCACTGCCCTTAGGCATGATTTTAGAACAAGTTGGACGCGACAAAGGTATTGATAAGAAAATACTTATTGAAGCAGTCGAAGCGGCAATTTTAACAGCAGCCAAAAGGTCTTTTGGAAGTGGCAGGGATTTAGAGACCAGATTCAATGATGAAACTGGAGTTGTTGATTTATATCAATATATGACAGTTGTAGAAGTTGTGGAACAGCCTGAAAGAGAGGTTACTCTCAAGGATGTTCAGAAAGCCGGTCTTCAGTCAGAACTTGGCGAGGAACTTGGGTTTCAGATTTTTTACCGTGAAGAAGATGATAAAAAAGCAAAAGAGCAGGATAAAGAGTACGGCAAGCTTTTAGATATGAAAACTGCCGGCAAAGGGTTTGGGCGCATTGCAGCTCAAACTGCAAAGCAGATCATTATCCAGCGTGTGAGAGACGCGGAACGTGAAAATATTTTTAACGAATATAAAGATCGTCAAGGTGAGGTCATTGCGGGTATTGTTAGACGTTTCGAGAGAAACAACAGTATTATTGTTGACCTTGGAAGAACTGAAGCAGTCATTCCTGCAAGGGAACAGGCTCCTCGTGAGTCTTACAGACCTGGAGACAGAGTTCTTGCATATGTAACTAAAATTGATAAAGATGCCAAAGGTCCTCAGGTTCAGCTTTCACGAATCAGTGTTGGCCTTCTCAAAAAACTTTTTGAGATGGAGGTTCCCGAAATTTATGAGGGAATTGTTAAGATTATCACAGCCGCACGAGAGCCGGGATCCCGCTCAAAGATTGCAGTGTCTTCAAGGGATTCTGATGTGGATCCCGTTGGTGCATGTGTAGGTATGAGAGGGGCAAGGGTTCAGGCTGTTGTTCAGGAGTTGCGTGGAGAAAAAATTGATATTGTTCCCTGGGATTCTGACCCGGCAAGATTTGTATGCAATGCAATTCAGCCGGCTGAAGTTTCCAGGGTGATAATTGATGATACATACCATGCAATGGAACTTGTTGTTCCTGATGAGAAACTCTCTCTTGCTATTGGCAGAAGAGGTCAGAATGTAAGACTTGCTTCACAAATAACTGAATGGAAACTGGATGTTATCAGTGAAACAGATTTTTCTCAGAGAGAAAAAGTTGCAATTGTCAGTCTCGCCATGGTTGAAGGTATTTCTGAAGATACAGCTCAGACACTTTATAAACTGGGTTTTAGAACAGTTGAAGAGGTTGCGGAAGCTGATGCTGCCGAGTTGATGGCAATTCCTGGAATGGGTGATGAGAAACGTATTACCGATTTACAGAATGCTGCCAGAAAAACTATGGAAATTCAGCGCCAGCATAAAATACGTAAAATTGTTTTAAAAGGTTCAAGGTTGTCAGAAAAAGAGCGGATGCTTTTTATTAGCGGAATTGGTGAGCGTACAATTGAGATGCTTTTTGAGGCCGGTTACAAGAGAGTAGAGCAGCTTGCAAACGAGAGTGATCTTGACAAACTTGCATTAAGTACAGGTCTTTCTATTGAACAATCTCAAGCGATTATTGATAGAGCTTTAGAATTTATAAATAGTGAAAAAGAGATTCTTGAAACTATAAAAGTAGAAGCAAAAGTCGAAGCAGAAGCAGAGGCTAAAGCTGAGGATGAAGCTAAAGCAGAGGTAGAAGCAAGTGAAGATGCTATAGATGAAAATGAAGTTGATAAAGAGGATGCTGCAGATTCTGACAGCGAAGAGTCTTGAATTAACTGATAGTGAATAAAATGAACTTGCGAGTTAAAATTATTAACTGCAAGTAAACTGAATAGCAGTAACGATTGACTGCAAATGTTAAGAGGTTCCGGAGGAATAATGACTCAGAAAGTTCGTGTTTTTAAACTAGCGGATGAATTTGGTTTTACAAAAGAGGCCATGACTGCCAAAATTCAGAAATTTGGATTTGCAGTTACAAATTACTTTAGCAGTATGAATGTTGAAGATGCTGATAAAGTGAGATATCTTTTAAAGAAAGAGCGTGACGAAAATACTGTTGAAGAAAAAATTCGTCCCACTGTTTTAAGAAGAAGAGTTAAGGCTGTCCCTGTATCTGTCATTCCTCCAGCTCCTAAAAAGAAACAGGTTGTCACTGAAAAGAGTGATGCACTTGCAGCATCAGAAGAGGCTGCTAAAAAACTTTTTAAAACAGAACAACCTGTTGCTGATGTTCCAAAGAAATCTAAAAAAGAGAAAACTATTGCAGATAGTATTTTAAAAGTAAAACCTGCTAAAGTTAAAAAATCTGATGTTGCGGTGGTAAAAGATCCTGCTGATGTTATTGAAGAAAAATATGAAGAAATTATTGAAGATGAAATCTCAATCGAAGATGCCACTGAGCAACTGGAAAAGGTGTTTTCTAATAATGATGTTGATGATGAAGAAAGAATTATTGATGAATTAGACAAAGTTCAGGACACTGTTCAAACAACGTCAGATTCTTTGACTGAAACTGTGGAGATTCCAGGTGATGATACCGTAGCTTCTCAGCTTAGACCCTCTTCTGAGGCTCCACTTGTAAGAAGAAGAATTCAGTCAACTCAGGAATTTCCCAAAAAAGCTTCAAGAAGACGTAAGGTTGAAAGTCGCGAAATGATTCCTGCAAGGACTCCAAGTGCCAGCCCAGGCAGAGGAGCCCCCGCTGCAGCAGCAGCTACAGGAACAGGTCCGGCCAGAAAAAGAAAGATGGTTCCTGGTAAAAAAGGCAAAAAGACCGAAATTACAACACCAAAAGCGATTAAGCGGGTTATTAAAATTGAGGGACAGGTTACTCTTCAGGAACTTGCAAAGCGCATGAGTGTTAAATCTACAGAACTTCTCATGAAACTTATGTCTATGGGAATGTCTAATGTTAATATTAACTCTTCTCTGGATATTGATACTTCAAAAATTATTGCTGAAGAATTTGGATATGAAGTAGAAAATGTTGAGATTGTAGAAGATGAATTGCTTGCTTCTACCCGCGCTTCAGAAACTGATGAAGAGAAAGCACTTCGAATCACAAGGTCCCCGGTTGTTACAATGATGGGACATGTGGATCATGGTAAAACATCTCTTTTAGATTATATCCGTAAAGCAAATGTTGCCGGTGGCGAAGCCGGTGGAATTACCCAGCACGTAGGAGCTTACAGGG